>JAXDMU010000526.1:0-6335 GCA_034665905.1 Aliidongia sp.
GCCGCCGCCGCCACCCACGACCACCTCGTCGAGCGCGCAGAAACGCTGACAATTACCGGGAATCTCCTCAGTCAACGGGACCGGTGGGGCGGGCGTCTCGCCTGCCCCACTCCGCAAATTCCCGTTCACCCGCGTGCCCTGATGCGATTGCCCCGGTTGGCGCAGCAGTGCCGCCAACGCGCCGTTATCGCCCAACGCGCGTGCGCGACATTGCCGATTTCTGGTAAAATGTTTGCGGGGCGATCCGCCCGTCGATTTTTGGAATCTGGAGCGCCGATGCGATCGCCTGATCTCGTGGAGCGGTCGACCCCGTCGATGAAGCGAGCGAAACATGCAACACTGTGGGTGATGCGCGCGCTCGGCCTGTTCGCGCTGGCGCGGTGGCGCAGCCGGCGGGGTGTCCGTATCCTGTGTTACCACGGCGCCTGGCGGGGCGATGAGGAGTTTCCCGGCGATTCGATGTTCATGCGTCCCGGCACGTTTCAGGCCCGGCTCGATACATTGGCGCGACTGGGCTATCCCGTGATCCCGCTCGATCAGGCGGTGGCCGGCCTCGCCGGGACAGCACGCCTGCCGCCGGCCGCGGTGGTTCTGACCATCGACGACGGCTGGTACAGCTTCTACAGCGACATGCTGCCGGCACTCCGCCGCCGCGATCTGCCGGCAACGCTCTATGTCGATACCGGGCATCTGCTGAGCCGGCGGCCGGTGCCGCATGTCATGGCGCGCTATTTCACCCTGATCGCCGGTCGCGACGAACCGGTCGCGGCCGATCGGAGCACCGATCTCGACACCAGGCTCGACCATGCCCAGACGCTCGGCACCCGCCTCGGCATCGATGTCGGCCGCTATGGCGCAAACCGGGTGTTCGAGTATATGACCCCGGAGGAACTCGCGCTCGCAGCGGCAAACGGGCTGGATGTGCAATTGCACACGCACGGCCATACGATGGGCGATTTCGGTGCTGACATCGTCGCCGCCGAGATCGGCCGCAACCGCGATGCGCTCAGCCGGATTCTGGCTGCCGACGCGGCCTCGTTGCGGCATTTCTGCTATCCGAGCGGCGTGCACGATCGCGCCGTGGGGCCGACCCTCGCGGCGCTCGGCATCGCCAGCGCCACCACGACCGAGGCCGGCATCGCCTATCGGGGCATGGATCGGTTTTTCCTGCCGCGCCTGCTCGACGGGGAAAATCTCACGCCGCTCGAATTCGAGGCCGAACTGGCGGGGATCGGCGATCTGTTGCGCGCGGTCGCGGCTATTTGGCGAAAAGCTGGGACTGCACGTATTCCAGCGTAAAAAACGCGCCCCAGACGATGAGGATCAGGAACAGCACGGGCAGCAGCCAGGAAAAGCGCCGCGGCACCCAACGGCGGCGCTGCGGCGGATCTACCGCAGGCTTGCCTTGCAGATGACGTTCCCACTGATGGTCGGCAACGGCATCCAGTTGATCGCGCGGCACGGGTGGAAATGCGATCTTGTTGACCTTGCCGGTCCTTGTATCGCGCCGTTCGCACACGATCTTATAGGCTTCGAGATATTTGCGCTCCTGCAACGCGGTGCGCGCGTCATGCTCCGCCTGCTCCGGCGAGCCAGCCGTCCCGAACCGAACCCAGTTGCCATGTTTTTGCACCTGGATCTCGTAGCAGATATCGTCACCCATGATGCGCCCAACCATCGCCATTCATAGAACAGTACCCTTGACTTCGATCAGCGAACCAATTTCCGGCATGCCACCCGCGCTTTGTCAATAAAGTACCATTGCCATCGCCGGTCAGCAATTGCCGATCATGCAGCTTAATTTGGGTGCCGCCGGAAAAATCAATCCCGATAAACCTCCCCCGAATCGTTTATCTCATGCCACCGTTCTCCCAATGGTCGTAATTGCGGTTGACATCAGATAAAGTCCAAGTTTGGAGAGGTCTGCGATGGACAGGATTTTGATCATCGATGACGACGCCGGTATGTTGCGCGTCATCGCCCGTATCCTCGAAGCCGCGGGCTACGACATACTGATCGCCGAAAATGGCGTGGTCGGCATGGAGTTGTTCCGTACCCATCGGCCAAGGCTGGTCATCATCGATCTTCTGATGCCCGGCAAGGACGGGCTTGAGACGATCCGCGACATACGGGCTTCGGGCGCGCCCGCCAAGATTATCGCAACATCCGGCGGTTGGCGAACCGCCCAACTCGATTTCCTCGGCGTCGCGGCCGAGTTCGGTGCGGATCGGACCCTGTCCAAACCCTTTCAGCCGAGGGAATTGCTCAACGCGGTCGAACAGCTAATCGGTGCCCGAACCTGAGACTTCACAAAAATTTCGATCGTTCGTGCCGCGCAAAAGCCGTTTTCCGCCCGTTATATCCCCGCCGGATGATTTCAGGAGAGCGGGGGCATGGGGCAGGCGCATCAACTTGTCTTTATCGGCTCTCTGCTGTTGCTCGCCGGCATTCTCGCCGGCACGCTGTCGAGCCGGATCGGCGCGCCCTTGCTATTGGCGTTTCTCGGTCTCGGCATGGTGGCCGGGCCGGACGGGCTGGGGCTCCAGATTCCCGACAAGAGTGCGGCCTATCTGATCGGCAGCACGGCGTTGACGCTCATTCTGTTCGATGGCGGTTTGCATACAAGGCGCCGGGTATTCCGGCTCGCCTTCGGCCCATCGCTGTCGCTCGCCACGCTCGGCGTGGCATTGACCGCCGTCATTACCGCGCTGCCGGCCCATTTTCTGTTGGGCTTGGGGTGGATTCAAGCCGGGCTGATCGGCGCTATCGTCTCTTCGACCGACGCCGCCGCGGTCTTTCTGCTGCTGCATCAGCGCGGCCGGGACATCAGCCATCGGGTCGCGGCGACGCTCGAAACCGAGGCGGGGTTCAACGATCCGGTCGCCGTGTTCCTGACGATCACGCTTGTCCAGATGCTGTCGGACCATGGTGCGCAGTCGATGGCCGAGACCGGCCTGTTTCTGCTGCGCCAGGCGGTGATCGGCACTGGCCTCGGTCTGGCCGGCGGCTGGACCCTGGTCGCGCTGGTCAACCGCCTGCCGGTGACGGCCGGGCTCTACCCGATCATGGTCATGGCCGGCACGCTCTGCCTTTTCTCGGGCACGCAGATCGCCGGCGGCTCGGGCTTCCTCGCGGTCTATCTGGCGGGGATCATCTGCGGTATCAGCCGGCTGCGCGCGAGCCAGATCATCACGCGTTTCCATGAAGGGATGGCCTGGCTGGCTCAGTTGATCCTGTTCATCATGCTCGGCCTCATGGTCGTTCCCCACCAGTTGTTGCCGCAGGTGCCGGCGACACTGGGCATCGTACTCGTACTCGTGTTCGTCGCCCGGCCGCTGGCGGTATGGCTGTGTCTGATTCCGTTCCGCTTCACCGTGCAGGAGCGGCTGTTCATCGCCTGGGTCGGCTTGCGCGGCGCGGTGCCGATCTTCCTCGCCATGATTCCGAGCCTGGAAGGGCTGCCGCATGCCGAGATCTTTTCCCATGCCGCCTTTATCGTCGTGCTGGCCTCGCTCGTGCTGCAAGGCTGGACCATCGCGCCCGCTGCCCGCTGGCTGCGTCTGGAATTGCCCGCCGAACCGACGCCCGGTCAGCATCTCGATCTGGGCCTCGCGGCCGACGATTCGCGTGAAATCTCGGCGTGGCGTGTTGCCGCCGAATCGCCGGCGAGCGAGCGTGCCTTTGAAAGCCTGCCGCTGCCCGGCGCCATTCGATTGGTGTCGGTGCTGCGCGAAGGCATGGTGATGGAACTGACCAAGCTCGACCGGCTGCATCCGGGCGACATGGTGCTGGCGGTGGTGCCGCCGGAAATGCAGACCGCCATGGACCGGCTGTTCGCGGCCCGGCCGAAACAAGGCGCAGCGTCCGCGACGCTCGGCGATTTCGTGCTCGATCCCGCGGTAAAAATGGCCGCCGTGGTCGATCTTTACGGCCTGCCCGGCACGCTGTCCGACCGCGAAAAGCCGGCCGGCGCCTTTCTGCGCCAACGCCTCGGCCGCGAGCCGGTCGTCGGCGACCGAGTGCATCTGGGGTTGGCCGATCTGATCGTCCGCCGAATGAACGGCGACCGCATCGCCGAAATCGGCGTGGCACTCGAACCCGAGCGCGATCCGCTTGATGGCCTGAGCATCCGCCGCCAGATGCGCAATCTGGGTCTGCGCCTGCGCGGCCCGTTCCGGCGCAGGCCCCGGGCGGGACTGAAGCCCAGGCCGACGGCGTTCCCGATCGAACCACGGTTCGACCGGCCGGAAAAGCCGCCTGATCGTCCGTAATGGCGCGGGTCAGTGCCGCGTGCGGTTATAGGCGAGTTCGTCCTCGGTCAGTTGGAACCCGAGGATGACGTGATAGCGGTCAGCATCCTTCGGATTGGCGAGCGCGATGCGCTGGCTCAGCGTATCCCGGCTGCCCGCCCGATTCCGGTCGGGCTTGAAGGTGATCGGGTTGGCAAACACCTGCTTGGCGATGATTTTGTCCGTGGCGTCCGCGATCGCGACAAAATAGGGAAAATCGGTGGTCCGGCCGGGCGCCGCAGGACCGAGTTCGGCGATCGTGGAAACCGTCACCGTCACCGTGACGCCGTCCTTATCGACCGAGCAATCGCTTTGCGTTTCGCTGAGCGAGGCGCGGTAGGCGAGATCGGCAAAGCCGGTGCCAGCGCCATCGAACCGCGAAACGTTACCAATGCCGCCCACGACGCCGGTCGCCGGACATTTGACATTGTCGTAATCCCCGGAAACCAGGCTGCACCCGCTGAGGGCCAGACCGAGACCGAGGAAAGTTGTAACATGCCGTGCAACGCGGCCGGTTGGGAAAATCACGGGCATCTCTCAGCGATTATTGTGGGAGGCTGTCACAGAAGGGCTGGCGTGGGTTAAGGCGCCCAGGTGGGCGATACTATGGGGCGCGGCCGGATCGCACAAGGCCCGCCCGAGCGCCAACGGACGACGCGGCCGTTTTCATAATCGTGGGCCCCGTCCGAAGCGATCTGTTGCCCGCAGCCTGCGCAGCAGGCTATGACTGTCTGGTCCCATTCCCCAAGATTCCAAAGGATGCGCGGTTCCTCCGCCGCGCGCTGACCGCCCGATGGCCGTATACACTGATATCTCCGATGGCGACCTCACCCGGTTCCTGGCCGAGTACGATCTGGGTGCGGCCCTTTCGTGCAAGGGCATCGCCGAGGGGGTGGAGAATTCGAATTTCCTGATCAGGACGGAGCAGGGTAGCTTCATCCTCACGCTCTATGAAAAGCGCGTGAATCCGGGTGATTTGCCGTTTTTCATCGGCCTCATGGAACATCTGGCAGCACGCGGCTTTTCCTGTCCGACGCCGATTCGGGGCCGCGACGGGATCGCGCTGCGCCGGCTGTGCAATCGCCCTGCGGCTGTGGTGAGCTTTCTCGAAGGGCTGTGGCCGCGCGACATTCTGCCGGTTCATTGCACCGGGGTCGGCGACGCGCTGGCGCGGCTGCATGCGGCGGGTGCCGATTTCGCCATGGTGCGGCCGAACGATCTGTCGATCGAAGGCTGGCAGCCCCTGATCGCGGCCACCGCGGCCGAGGCCGATTCGGTGGCGCCGGGGCTGGCCGGTGAGTTGGCGCGGGAGATGGTGGAACTCAAGGCCGCATGGCCGCGCGACCTGCCGGCCGGGCTGTGTCATGCCGATTTCTTCCCGGACAATGTCTTCTTTCGGGACGAGCAGGTCAGCGGCGTCATCGATTTCTATTTCGCCTGCACCGACGCCCTGGCCTACGACCTCGCCATCTGCCTCAATGCCTGGTGCTTCGAGGCGGATCTGAGCTGGAACGAGACAAAAGGCAAGTGGCTGATCGACGCCTATCAGGCGATCCGGCCCCTGACACCGGCCGAGCGCTCGGCGTTGCCCGTGCTGGCCCGCGGTGCCGCACTGCGGTTCCTGCTGACCCGGCTCTTCGATTGGCTCAACCGCGCGCCGGGCGCGCTGGTGCGCCCCAAGAATCCATTAGAATATTTGACGAAATTGCGCTTTCACCGTACCGCCGGACCCGAAACCTATGGACTCTGAACACCCTTCCCCCCCGGTCGATATTTTCACCGACGGCGCATGCAGCGGCAATCCCGGCCCCGGCGGCTGGGGTGCCATCCTGCGCTATGGCGAGGCGGAAAAGGAATTGTTCGGCGGGGAGAACCCGACGACGAACAACCGCATGGAAATGATGGCGGCAATCGAGGCACTGTCGGCGCTGAAGCGCCCGGCCGAGGTCAAACTCCATACCGACAGCCAGTATCTGAAGGACGGCATCACCCGCTATATCCATGGCTGGCAGCGCAATGGCTGGAAGACCGCGGACAAGAAGCCGG
>JAXDMU010000527.1:0-3251 GCA_034665905.1 Aliidongia sp.
GCCTTGACGATCAGGCGCAGCAACTGGAGCAACCCATGCTCGCCATATGAAATGCGCAGCCGGTCGGCCAGCCAGATCACCGCCTGATACAGCAATTCGAGCGCGCGACCGGATTGCGCGGCGGTGATTCGATCGGCGTTGGCCCGGTTGCCGTGAATCGCCTCCAGCGCCATTTCGCGCAAGGCCCGCACGAAATCGATCACGGCGCCCGCGGCCGAGCCGTTGATTTCCAGGAGCTTCGCATCGCCGCCCTCGGACACGACCAGCGCCTTGCCGGCACTTTTGACGATCGGGCCACCCTCGTCACCCGCGGGTTCCTTGATCAGCAGTGTCGGATCGGATGAATAGCGCAGGCCCCGTGCCGCCTGACTCAGCTGATAATCGATTTCGATCGAGGTCTCGATTGCGTGTTCGAAGGTGCAGGCGCCATCAATCTCGTCCCCGCTCGGCAGGTTTTTGATCCAGACGATCGGGACAACGCCGAGGCCGTGCCGCGTGGTCCGCCCCGGCCCATCATCGATTCGCGGCTCAACGCCGGCGGCGGCGCCATCGACCGGCCAGGGCACGAACCAGGTCTCGGTCTCGCGATCCCAGATGCGCTGAAACCAATAAGCGGTGTTCTCGTCGGCCACCGCATAGCCGTCGCGGGCGAGTTCGCGGCCGGAGACCTTGTATCGTTCGGTCACGCGCAGCAGTTCGCCCGGCTCTTCCGGGTCCCATTCCGGCGTCAGGAATCGCGTCGGCATGACCGCGACATGAACCCGGCCGGATCGGGTGATCAGCAGCCGGAGCGCGACCGATCCGACACTGCCCTGGGTCGCGGCGTCGATCATGACACCGTTCAGACCGGCGTCCCGGACGATATCGCGCAGCGCCTGTGCGGCGGCCGGATCGCTGCATTGCACCTGGGGGAAATGCCCTTCGCTGAACAGCAGGCTGACGGAATCATCGACGACGATCCGGGGCAGCGGATAGCGGATGCAGGGCCGGCGATCGCGCACCGGGATGTATTCCCCACCGACGCCGGCACCCTTGAGTTCCTGCGAAAAGGCATAATCGAGAATATCGTACAGCGAGCCGTCGAGCACGCGGCCCAGCATATCCAGTCGCCACGCCCGCTCGGGACAATCCTTGTCGCGGGGATAGCGTTCGAACAGGTCAATTCTCATGGCAATCCTCGTCTTGAGCAGATCTAGAGCAATTTCCGTTCGCATGCGCTCACTGCAATTGCTCTAGCATTTTGTTTTGGCGAGCATCTTCACCCACTCAGCCGATTTCGTCTGAGTGGGATCTGCTCTAGCGCGCCATAAAGGGCAATATCTTCGTCCGGGACGGCACCCCGGCATTGACCGGGAATTCGGCCGCGATGTAGTAGCCGAGCGCGTCGGACAGATGACTGAGGCGATCATCTGCGCGCTTATCGATTTCCCCGGCTCCGCCTGCGAGCAACCGGACGCCGTCGAAATCCTTGACCAGTTGCGGGGCACGGATGCCGTCGATCATCAGCCGGACGGTACCGTCGCCACTTTTCAGCCGGGTATTGACCGCATTCAGCCGCGCGCGCTCAGCCGGATTGACCGCGGGCACCCGAACGGCCAGCCGGTCGCGGAAATGCGGTCGCAATTCCGCGCGGATCAGATCCCAATCCGAACCCTGCACTCGGGCCGAACCACGGGCACCCCCGGTGGCATCGCCGAAGCAGCGCACCGCCCCTTCATGCGCCCCCCAATCCGCCAGCAGCTTGCGGCAGACCGCTTGGGTGTTGGAATTGTTCGGGATATGGACTTCTCCCAGGATTCCGGTGCCGGCTTGACCGGTGGGCAGAATCTGCTCCTGGCACACCACGGCCACGCCGGGGGCGACATTGAAGTCGAAACAGAAGATCAGGGGCTGCAATCGGTCATAGCGCAGGGGCGCGCAATGCTCGGTCTCGGTGAAGGCATAATAGGCGCGGCCGGTAAAATTCAGGAAACTCGCTTCATATTCCTGAGCGAACGTGAGCGGGTCCAGATCGCGGCGGGCCGCAACGATTTCGGCGGCGGGCAGGATGTCGGCGGAAATCCAATGGAACGAGCCCCATTCGCTCGAAGCCCCGAATTCCCGCATCGCCGATTTCGCGGCGAGATCGGTCTCGTAATAATGGTTGCGTCCTTCGGGCACGCCGATCAGATCGCACCATCCGCTACGATCGGCCAAAGCCGGGCGGACATGATGGCCCCAGGCTTGCGGCTTCATGTTGCCGTATTCGTCGAGCACCCCGCCATCCCACGGCGCACCTTCGATCCGTTCCGGCCGGTCCATGCCCAGCACATGAATCTCCGCCCCATTGATCAGCCGGATCACCAGATCGGTCTCGCTCGGCGCCCGTGCGCGCATCCATTGCGGGATCAGATCTTTGAGATCCTGCCAATAAATCCGCTTCGCCTGAAGGCGGGTCGGTGCCGCGACGAAGAAGCGGGGATTGTCGAAGGAGGGTGCGGCGATCGCGCGCTCGACCAATTTGCGCTTCGCCAGTTCGGTCTTGCCGGAACGCCGGCCGGCCGGGACCGTGTTGAAGCGATGCGGGCTCAGTTGATAGGCAAGTTGCACCGGGTGCGGCCGGAGCCGGCGCCATCGAGGGGTCAGAAGCGCCATGCGTCACCGCCTCCTTGGATTCGGCGGCCCAAAGGGGGCAGCGCCGACCCGAATGCGAGACGACGGTGCGGCCCACCGTCGTCTCAGCCGGTTTCGCGAAGAGGAATTTTGTTTGATCGAAGGGAAGCACTTCGATCGCTCGAACCGAATTTCGGTCGATGCGATACAGCGCCAACTCACGCACGGATCGCAGAACTCTCGGCGACGCAGGTGTGCGGACACATCTTTAAAATGCAAATGCCCGCGAAGACTTAACCCCGCGGGCGCAAATTTAGACGTTAGGGAGACCTTACGTCACAGCCGGCCCGCCGTCAAGAAAAAATATCTCGTCGCGCCGGGGCAATCGCGTGAAGAAAGCGGCCGAGATGCCGATCCCCGCCAATTCGGTTATTCACCACGAAGCGCACTAAGACCACGAAGGGTTTTGTCGCTTGGCAGCGGATTTTTGGTGGGGCGCTGCCGCCGCCGAATGCGCGCACCACTTCGTGTCCTTCGTGAGCTTGGTGGTAAACTCACCGTCACCCTGCTCGTCACGCCCCGTCTATGGGGACCAAACGAAAAGAGGCCGCCGGAACTCCGGCGGCCTCGATCATCCTCGCTTGCGCTTGGATTAGTTG
>JAXDMU010000528.1:0-8184 GCA_034665905.1 Aliidongia sp.
CTACACAAATGGCGGCGTCGTTCAGGTCGGCAATTTCTTTACCGGGGATGATGCGGGCTATAGTTCGCTGCTGCGCGTGAACAATGCCGGATCGGGCACGGTTCAGGTCTTCGCCTTTGTGCAACCCGATACCGGCGGCCCGCCGCTGATCGGCCCGCTCGGCACGCTCGGCGCCGGAGAAGGCACGGTCTTCACCGAGTCGGTCGTGGCGTCGGCGACCGGGCTGAATCTTGCCAATTCCGGTCAGCGGGCGACGATCCAGCTCATCATCGGCGGCAACGCCGCCGAGGTCGCGGCTTCGACTCTGCTGGTCAATCCCGGCGGCGTCGTCGATAACGTCAGCCTGGCATCGCCGCCACCGGTCTGAATTAGAACGTCTGCTGCCATGCGTTCCGGCCTGGGGTACCGATCTGCCGCGGTGTCACAGGCCGGATACCCAGGGAGTTCCATACCAGGCTGATGGCCGCGCTTCCTCGCTTGATGCCCGCACCTCGAAGTGGGTACACCGAGGAAGCGCGTCGCTCCCTGGCCGATGTGTCGATCGACAATCCCGCCCAATCAATACGCTCATACCCGATCTGGTGGAGCCTGGATCGACCCCATGGCCGGACTGGGCGCACCCAGGCTGGCCGGTGTGTCTAACCCCATGACGGCCGCCTGTTTGCGCGAAACTCACGAGAAAATTAACAGTGCTTTATCTGTTCTCGATCCATTATATGATCGTAGATACTAATTGTCGCCATTTCGAACGGCGCAAGCGCGCGACCAATAGCAGAGTGTAAAATTGATCCAACAAAATATATATGTCGGTAGCACATTTAATTCCAGAATAAGCCTGATACCGTCTATCATCGACCGTCACTATGCTCGCAGTACTGACAATTATCGCGGCCTGCGGGGGGTAGCCGAATGATAGACGATGGGCACGACCCCGATACCATCCGGTTTCTGGATGAAGATATTTGCATTTCGCCCGGCGATACAGATCCGGGCTGGCTGATCGCCGTCATCGACGACGAGCCCGCCGTGTTCGAAGCGACCCGGCTGGCGCTGGATGTCATGCGGTTCGACGGACGTCCGATCAAGCTGCTTCACGCCGCGTCGGGCGAGGCCGGCAAGACGCTGCTGATGACGACGCCCGATATCGCCTGCATACTGCTCGATGTCGTGATGGAAACCGACCAGGCGGGCCTCGATCTTGTGCGCGAAATTCGTGAGGAATTGCGCAATGAAGCCGTGCGCATCGTGGTGCGCAGCGGCCAGCCCGGCTACGCGCCCCCGCTCGACGTGATTCAACGCTACGACATCAACGACTACAGGGAAAAGACCGAGCTGACCCAGGCACGACTCTGGACATCGGTCGTCTGCGCACTCCGGTCCTATAAGCAAATTCTGACGATGGAGCGCAGCCGACAAGGCTTGCGCAGTATCATCGCAGCGTCCGCCGGACTGATGCGCCGGCGTAGTCTCGCCGATTTCTACCGTGGCGGAATCGCCGAATTGACCAACCATCTCGACGGGTTTTCGGACGGGCTGCTCTGTATCCGGCCGGCGGCGGGAAATACCATCGACATGGTTGGCGCATCTGGCCGATTCGAAGAATTTCTCGGCCAGCCGCTCCACCAACTCGATGATGACGCCGTGCGGCACAAGATCACTCAAGCCTTCGCACGGGCGCAGGATGCGAGCACATCGCGTGATGCAGCACTCCATTTCGCCGGTCAGGATTGGCAGGGCGTGATCTACGTGGCCAGCGAAACGCCGATCGACGCGCTGCGCCACGATCTGCTGCGTCTGTTCTGCCATAACGTCTCGCTCGGTCTCGAAACCGCGCGGCTTTTGGATCATGTTTCCGAGCTGGCTTACACTGATCGGGTGACCGGCCTCGCCTCGCGTTCGCGGCTTGAGGAAACCATTGGCCGGTTGATCGCGGAAAAGCGGGTGCCGCAGGCGCTGGTCGTCAATGTCGATGGTTTTTCCGATTATACGACCGGGATGGGCGACGGATTCGGCGATGCCTTGCTGCGGGCTTTCGCCCAACGCCTGTTGAAAATTCATCCCTACCCCGATCGTGTCGCCTGCCTTTATCGCGATGTCTTCTGCCTGCTCCTCGAAGACGGTGACAACGCCGAAGATCTGCGACTTCATCTGCAAGAGCAGGTGACCGTGGCGAGCCGGAAGATGCGGCTCGGTCTCAGCTTCGGGCTGTCGGCCCCGTTCGAGGCCGGTACGGCACCGGCCGAACTCATCCGGCAGGGAGAGGTCGCATTGAAGTCGGCCAAGCATGTCAATCAAAAGGAAGTCATCGTCTTTTCGCTCGATCTGGAACGGGCACACCAGTCCCGCGCATTCCTGTCCCACGAGTTGCGCGATGCCCTGGAGAGCGGACAGGTCAGACTGGTGTATCAGCCGCAAGTCGATGTCACCACCGAGCGACTGATCGGTGCCGAGGCATTGATGCGCTGGGACCATCCGCGGCGCGGCTCGATTTCGCCGGTCGAGTTCATCGACGCCGCCGAAACCTCGGGTCTGATCCGCGATGTCGGGTGCTGGGTGACGCGTCGCGCCTGCCGCGAAATGAAACCGCTGATCGATTCAGGCACGCTCCGCCGCGTCATGATCAATCTTTCGCCGATCCAGCTCCGTGATCCTGGCTGTCTGGCGGAGTTGTCGGCGATCGTCGAAGAGGAAGGCGTGCCTTTTTCGGCGGTGGAATGGGAGATCACCGAATCGGCAACGCTCGGTGGCGGCGCTGTGATCGCGCAACTGCAAGCCGCCCGCGACCGCGGCTTTACCCTCGCACTCGACGATTTCGGTACCGGCTATTCGTCGCTGTCGATGATCCGGACCCTGCCACTCAACGTTATCAAGATCGATCGTTCCTTTCTGCTGGAGGTCGCGACGAATCAGGAGGCCTGGTCGATCCTGTTCTCGATCGCGTCGATCTGCAAAGATTTGTCCTTGGCGATGGTGGCCGAAGGGGTCGAATCCGATGCGCAATTGAAAATCGTGCGCGATGCCAAGATCGACACGATGCAGGGCTATCTGATTTCCCGGCCGCTTCCAGCCGACCGACTCGTCGAATGGGTGAAAAGCCGGACGAAACCGGCGCTGGCGCAGGCACCTCTCGTCTAAAGTCAATTACCGGAAAACTGGCGATCGAGACGGAATCTCCGTCGGAGATTTGTCGGATATATATCAATTTGAAGTCGCGCTGTACCGGTTGTAAAAACCTCAATAGACCATTCATAAGATAACTGCCCGATTATTTACAATAAATAGAAGAAATTGGACCACCCTCATGTCACCAACTCATCAAAATGTCGCAAGCGGGTGGTTGCTCCGGGCTTCCTCGCCCGCTACATAGACCGTGGCCTTATCGGCTATATTTAAGGAGAAATGACTTGCCCGACTCGTCACCCGCCGCCTCCGACAGCGCGGCACGCATTGGCTGGACGCGCGCGGACATCACGGCATTGTTCGATCTGCCCTTCGCCGACCTGATTCATCAGGCGCAGACGGTCCACCGCCAGCATTTCGACCCGAACAAGGTTCAGCTTTCGACCCTGCTTTCGATCAAGACCGGCGGCTGCCCGGAAGATTGCGGCTATTGCGCCCAAAGCGCCAAATTCGAAACGGGGGTCAAGGCCGGCAAATTGTTGCCGGTGGCGGCCGTGCTCGAAGACGCGGCGCGTGCCAAAGCGGCTGGCGCCACGCGCTATTGCATGGGGGCGGCGTGGCGCAGCCCCAAGGATCATGATCTGGAACAAGTCTGCCGGATGGTCGAGGGCGTCAACGCACTGGGCATGGAAAGCTGCGTCACGCTCGGCATGCTGAACGAGACGCAGGCGCAGCGGTTGAAGCAATCGGGGCTCGATTACTATAATCACAATATCGACACTGCACCGGAATATTACGAGCAGGTCGTGAGCACGCGCAGTTTCGAGGATCGGCTGGAAACTCTGGCCCATGTTCGCACCGCAGGCATCAATGTCTGCTGCGGCGGGATCGTCGGGATGGGCGAGAGTCGTGCCGACCGGATCGGCATGCTGCTTGCCCTGGCGACACTGCCGGAGCCACCGGAAAGCGTACCGATCAACATGCTCGGCCGTATCGAAGGCACGCCGCTCGGCAAATCGGCGCCGCTTGACCCGCTCGAACTGGTGAGAATGCTGGCGGTCGCCCGCATCATCATGCCGACGGTCGAACTGCGCCTGTCGGCCGGACGCGAGGCTCTGTCGGACGAAGCCCAGGCGCTGTGCTATCTGGCCGGTGCCAATTCGATCTTTTTCGGTGCCCGCCTGTTGACCATCGACAATCCCGAACAGGAACGCGACCGGCACCTGTTCGACCGGCTGGGGATCACCCCGCTGGAATTGTCCGGTGCCGTGTCGTGACCGCCACCGGGCCGATCTGGCAGCCTTATGCCCAGATGAAGACGGCGCCCCCGCCGCTCCCGGTGGTGGCGACCGAAGGCGTGCGGCTGAAGCTCGCCGATGGGCGGATGCTGATCGACGGCATTTCGTCTTGGTGGACGGCCTGTCACGGCTATAACCATCCGTCGATCCGCACGGCGATCGAGCGGCAATTGGCGGTCATGCCGCATGTCATGTTCGGCGGGCTGACCCATGAGCCCGCCACGCGCCTCGCCGCCAGGTTGACCGAACTGCTGCCCGGCGATCTCGACCATGTCTTCTTCAGCGACTCAGGTTCGGTCGCGGTCGAAGTCGCCATGAAAATGGCCGTGCAATTCTGGCACAATCGCGGCGAGATCGGTCGGGACCGCTTTTTGAGCTTCCGCGACGGCTATCACGGCGACACGCTGGGTGCGATGTCGGTCACCGATCCGGAACTCGGCATGGCCGCGCGCCTCGGCGACTATGTGCCGGTGCATTTGACGGCCGATCTTCCGGTCGATTCAACGTCGCTCGCGGCGCTCGACGCCCTGCTGCTGCGCGAACGCAGCACCCTCGCGGCCGTCATTGTCGAGCCGCTTGTGCAGGGTGCCGGCGGGATGAAGTTTCACAGCGCGGACACGCTGGCGAACCTCGCCTCGTTGGTGGCCCGTCACGGCTGCCTGTTGATCGCGGACGAGATCATGACCGGCTTCGGTCGAACCGGATCGCTGTTCGCCTGCGAACAAGCGGGCATCGTGCCCGACATCATCTGCCTGTCCAAGGCACTGACCGGTGGCACGATGGCACTGGCCGCGACGGTGGCACGCCATCGGATCTTCGAGGCGTTCTGGTCCGACGATCCGACCGCCGCCCTGATGCACGGACCGACCTTCATGGCCAATCCACTGGCGTGCGCGGCGGCCTTGGCCTCGCTCGATCTGTTCGACAGCCAGGACCGGCTGGGTCAGGTCGATCTGATCGGTGAAATGCTGGAGGACGAGTTGGCACCGTGCCGGAAATTGCCCGGTGTCGTCGATGTCCGGGTCAGAGGGGCGATCGGCGTGGTTCAATTGCGCCACGCGGGCGACCTTACGGCACTGCGCGACGGCTTCATCCAGCGCGGGGTGTGGGCCCGGCCGTTCGGCGACATCCTCTATGTCGCACCGCCCTTCACCATCAACCGAGGTGACCTCGCAACGCTCGGAGCCGCGATGCGCGGCGTCGCAACCGATTGGTCGAATCGTCAGACCAAGGGCAAGCCGGCAAAGCCGACCCGGCCGCGCGCCTGACCGGGCTTACCCGCCTCGCTGATAGAGCCGGGTAATTAACTGAGCCGACAGGAAATTGCCCTGGTTGGACAGGGTGCCGATGTTCGAAACCGGCGCTATCGGCAGCGTGATGATCGGATTGCCCGGCCGGTTCGTCGGCGGGGGGGCCGCACTGACCGGTTGAAGCGGTGTTACGGTTCCAAGACCGCCACTGCCACCACCGGCAATGGGCACGGCGATCGGCAGCGTGACGCCGGGCTTGCCGACGGGTCGGTGCGCCGGTGGGGTTGGTGTCGGGGCCGCGGCCGGCACTGATGCCGTGAGCCCCGCGATCGTCCCGACCGGAACGGCGATCGGTAAGGTATTGCGCGACAGGGCGCCGGCTCCGCTTGCGGCCGGTGCCCGAACCGCCGCGGGCGTCGAACTGCCGGCGGACGCCGTCGCGTCTTGAACCGGGGGCAGACTGAACTGCACCTGGCCGCCACGCTGGTGCTGCGCGGCCACCGTCGTATGGAACGCATGGCTCCGGGCCGGCGAGAGAGCGGTGGTGATGGTCATGCGTCATCTCCCAACGGGATGGCGGTGAACGCTCCATCCTCCCTCTATGCTCAGCATTCATCGTGCCAGGGCCAACTTCGCGTTTTATCAAAGACTTACAGGCAGGGGAACCGGGTTCGACCCGGCAAAATCTGCCGCATTACGACCTGCGGTGCCTGGCATGCCGTCGTACTAGCGCGATCATCATGCCGGTTCGACACCGCTCGATCGATCCGAACCGGCCCCGCAATCACGCGCTTCCGCACGGGCCAGCCCGCAGCATCCGTAAAAGGATGGCCACCGCTCGGGAACCGACCTGCGGGCGCTTGGTTGAGTCTGCGCGCCCCTGCCGGGCCTCGCCGAGGAAACCATGACCACGCATGATCGCCCCGATACGGAACCGACGCCAACCGGTGAACCGACAATCGACCGCCTGTGCATCGATACCATCCGCACCCTGGCGATGGATGCGGTCCAGCAGGCGAATTCCGGCCATCCCGGCACGCCCATGGCGCTGGCGCCGGTCGCCTACACCCTGTGGCAGCGCTTCCTGCGCTACGATCCGCAAGACCCGGAGTGGCCGAATCGCGATCGCTTCGTCCTGTCCAACGGCCATGCCTCGATGCTGCTCTATGCCTTGCTGCATCTGGCCGGGGTGAAATCCAGAGACGTATTGGCGGTCACGCTCGACGACATCAAACATTTCCGCCAGCTCGACGGCAAATGCCCCGGACATCCCGAATATCGTCACACAATCGGCGTCGAAACCACGACCGGCCCGCTCGGTCAGGGCTGCGCCACCAGCGTCGGCATGGCAATGGCGGGGAAATGGCGGGCGGCCCATTTCAATCGCCCGGGCTTTACGCTGTTCGACTACGACATTTACACGCTGTGCAGCGACGGTGACATGATGGAGGGCGTCACCAGCGAGGCCGCGTCGCTCGCCGGGCATCTGCGCCTCGGCAACTTGTGCTGGATCTACGACAACAACCACATCACAATCGAAGGCCATACCGAACTCGCCTTCAGCGACGATGTCGCGGCCCGCTTCCGTGCCTATGGTTGGAATGTCCAGCATGTCGTCGACGCGAATGACACCGAGCGCGTCGCGGGCGCGATCGGGGCGTTCCGCCAGTCCGGCGATCAGCCGATGCTCATCATCATCGACAGCCATATCGGCTATGGCGCCCCCCACAAGCAAGACACCAGTGCGGCCCATGGCGAACCTCTGGGTGCCGCCGAAATCCGCCTCGCCAAGCGGTTTTACGGCTGGCCGGAAGATGCGGCCTTCCTGGTACCGGACGGCGTGCGCGACCATTTTCAGTCCGGTATCGGTCGCCGCGGGCGGCAATTGCGCGAGGCTTGGTCGGCCCTCGCAGATTCATATCGAACCCGGTATCCTGATCTCGCCGACCGGCTAACCCACATGGAAAGCGGCCGGCTGCCCGACGGCTGGGACGCTGGGCTGCCCGGCTTTTCGACCGATGCGAAGGGGCTCGCCACCCGCCAATCTTCCGGGAAGGTGCTGAATGCCGTCGCTGCGCGTTATCCCTGGCTGATCGGCGGCGCGGCCGATCTCTCGCCCTCGACCAGTACCGCGCTCACCTTTGCCGAAGCCGGGAATTTCGAGGCCGGGGAATTCGGCGGGCGCAATCTGCATTTCGGCATTCGCGAGCACGCCATGGGCGCGATCCTGAACGGGCTCGCCCTGTCTGGATTGCGCCCCTTCGGATCGAGCTTCCTGATTTTCTCCGACTATATGAAGCCGGCGATCCGGCTGAGTGCGCTGATGGGTCTGCCGGTCATCATCGTCTTCACCCATGATTCGATCGGCCTCGGCCAGGACGGCCCGACGCATCAGCCGGTCGAGCAGCTGGTCGCCTTGCGCAGCATTCCGGGCCTGGTCACGCTCCGCCCGGCCGACGCCAACGAGGTGGTCGAGGCCTGGCGTACCATCATCGGGCTGGAGCGCCGTCCGGCCT
>JAXDMU010000529.1:0-2854 GCA_034665905.1 Aliidongia sp.
CATCGAGGCGGTGTTTCATCTGGGCGCCATCTCGTCCACCACCGAGGCCGATGTCGATCTGGTGATTCAGACCAATTTCAGCCTGTCGCAGCGTCTGTGGCGCTGGTGCGCCGATAACCGGGTACGACTGATCTACGCCTCGTCCGCCGCGACCTATGGCGACGGCACCGACGGGTTCGACGATGATACCGACAGCAAGGCGCTGGCCCGGCTGAAGCCGCTCAATGCCTATGGCTGGTCGAAGCATCTGTTCGACCGCTGGGTCGCACGCCAGATGGAACGCGGCTATCCCTGCCCGCCGCAATGGGCAGGGGTGAAGTTCTTCAACGTCTATGGCCCGAACGAATATCACAAGGACACCCAGCTGAGCGTGGCGCTCCAGCTCCATCGCCAGATCTCGTCGGGCGCGCATGCGACGCTGTTCAAATCGCATCATCCGGATTATCCCGATGGCGGACAAAAGCGGGATTTCGTCTGGATCGACGATGTGGTCGATATCATGCTCTGGCTGTACGACCAGCCGCGGATCGCCGGCATCTACAATGCGGGCTCCGGTCAGGCGCGCAGCTTTGCCGATCTGGCCCATGCGGTCTACGCCGCCCTCCGCACGGACCCGCAGCTGCGCTATATCGAGATGCCCGAGGGTTTGCGCGGCAATTACCAGTATTTCACCGAGGCAAAGCTCGACCGGCTGCGCCAGGCCGGTTACACCAAGCCGATGACCGGACTGGAGGACGGCGTGCGACGCTATGTCGAGGAATTCCTGACCCGGCAGGATGTCTATCGATGATCCTCACGATCCCCTACCCCGATATCGGCTCGGTCGCGCTTCAGCTCGGGCCGTTCGCGATCCGCTGGTATGCGCTCGCGTATATCACCGGGCTCGTGCTCGGTTGGCGCTATTGTCTGGCGCTGATCAAGCGGCCGCCGCACGTCATGACGCGGCTCGATATCGACGATTTCCTGGTCTGGGCGACGCTCGGCGTCGTGCTCGGCGGCCGGATCGGCTATGTGCTGTTCTATCGGCCGGGCTATTATGTGACGGAACCGCTCGAGGCACTCGAACTGTGGCATGGCGGCATGTCGTTCCATGGCGGCTGCGCCGGGGTCGCCATCGCGATGTGGCTGTTCGCGCGCCGCCGCAACATCCCCCTGCTCTGCCTCGCCGACATTGTGGCCTGCGCCGAGCCGCTCGGCCAGTTTTTCGGCCGGCTCGCCAATTTCGTCAATGGCGAGTTGTGGGGCCGGCCGACCGACGTGGCCTGGGCGATGGTGTTCCCGCACGATCCGCTGCAACTGCCGCGCCATCCGAGCCAGCTTTACCAGGCGGGCATGGAAGGGCTACTGCTGTTCATCCTGCTGTTCATCCTGCAACGGAGCGGCTTGCGGCAGCGTCCGGGCGCGCTGACCGGCGTATTTCTGGTGGGATATGCCGTGACGCGCAGCATCGGGGAGTTGTTCCGCGAACCCGATGCGCAGCTTGGATTTCTATTCCTGGGTACGACCATGGGGCAATTGCTGTCGATCCCGATGATCCTGGGCGGCCTCTGGCTGATCCGGCAGGCCCGGAAACCGCCGGAATCCGCCGCGGCGTGACTCCGCTCGGGCAAAACCTCGCCGATCTCATCCGCCGCGACGGCCCGATCGGCGTCGATCGCTTCATGGCGACGGCACTGGGCGATCCCGTCCACGGTTATTACATGACCCGCGACCCGTTGGGCGTCGCCGGGGATTTCATTACCGCGCCCGAGATCAGCCAGATTTTCGGTGAGATCGTCGGGCTGTGGTGTGCCGACCAATGGCAGCAAATCGGCTGCCCCGATCCGGTCCATCTGGCCGAACTCGGCCCCGGCCGCGGCACGCTGATGGCCGATCTGCTGCGCGCGCTTGCCGTACTGCCGCCGCTGCGCGCGGCGATCCGCCTGCATCTGGTCGAGACCAGCCCGGTGCTGCGTGACCGCCAGCGCGCCCGGCTGAGCGAGCGCCACCCGGATCTGACGCCGCGTTGGCACGAACATTTCGATACCGTGCCGACCGGGCCGCTGCTGCTGATCGCCAATGAATTCTTCGACGCGCTGCCGATCCGGCAATGGCAGAATCGCACGGGTGTCTGGCACGAACGCCGGATCGGTCTCGATGCCGAGGGCGATTTCACCTTCACCCTCGGCCCCCCGGCGCGGCCGCCGATCGCACCGCCGCCCGCCGGTGAGGACGCGATCTTCGAGACGGCGGAAGCCGGCCTCGCCGTCGCTGCGGCGATCGGCCGGCGCCTCGCCGCCTGTCCCGGCGCCGCCCTTATCATCGATTACGGCCATGCCCGGACTGCCGTGGGCGAGACGCTCCAGGCCGTGCGCCGACATCGGCCGATTCCGGTGCTCGATCTGCCGGGCGAGGCCGATCTAACGGCCCATGTCGATTTCGCGGCGCTGGCCGGGGCACTCGCGGTGCCTGGCGTACGCTGCTGGGGACCGGTGACGCAACGGCAATTCCTCAGCGCGAACGGTGCCGCCCAGCGTGTCGCGGCCCTGACGCGCGGCAAGCCCGAAGCCGAGGCCGCGGCGATCGGCCATGCAGCCGCCCGCTTGCTCGATCCGGCGCAAATGGGCAGTTTGTTCAAGGTGCTGGCGGCCATTCCGGCGGATCGACCAGCGCCGTCCGGCTTCGATCCAGCCAGCGGGAGCGCAGCGTGATCACCCACCCCGTCCTGGACGGCATCAGCCACGGCTTCTTCACCCGACAAGGTGGCACCAGCACCGGGATCTACGCCAGCCTGAATTGCGGCTTCGGCAGCGACGACGAGTCCCGCTCGGTCGCGGCCAATCGCGCCCTTTTGCTGGAAAGGCTCGGCGTGCCC
>JAXDMU010000530.1:0-5980 GCA_034665905.1 Aliidongia sp.
ACACTCATCGCCTGGAACCGCGCCATTTCTGCCTGCTCCCGATCCATCTTCACCCCGCAGCGTACCGGCAGCGCGGCTTGTTCGCAACAACCGCTATGTGGCGTCGGACCTGCGCCGGGGCAAGGGCGCCGCCGGGTTGGCCGCGCTCTGGCCTGCGTCGCCCTGGCGGCGGTCGCGCTGACGCTTTCGGCCTGCGCCACCTGTTTCGATGACAATTCGCAACTGGCCTGTCCGCGGCCGGCGCCGCTGGTCCTGAATCAGGACGGACCGTTCAATGGCGGCGGCAACGGCATGTAGGGTCGCTCACCCGGTCCTGGGCAAGCCCTTTTCGATGATCCAACCTTCCGCGCCCCGTGATGTGCGCGATAGGCTGGGGCGCAGCAAGGTCGGAACGACGATGGCAACATCGAACGGCGCCTGCCGCGAGACTGCGCCGGCCAACGGACGGATCATCGCCGCTTCTTGCAAATCATGCCCGATGCTCCCGCCTGTCGACCGATCCAGCCTCCTCTTCGCATGCGTAACGACCTACGGACAATGGCATCGTTGCCACCCGGGTTGATCGGCCGTGCCTTTTCGGCATTGCCGAACGGCCCGACAGCGGGGCATAAAGAGAAAGGTTGAGCCAGCACCTTCACATCTCCATAGTTCGGGAAGAGGTTGATGGCCGACCACCTGCCAGCTCGTGCGGCCCGGCGCATACTTTGCGTCTTTCCGGCTTACAGCCCGTCCTTCGGCACGTTCAATGCAATCTACGGCATGCGCGGCGTCAGCGCCTTCATGCCACCGCAAGGGCTGCTGCTGATCGCCGCCTATCTGCCGCGGGATTGGACGATTCGCTTCATCGACGAGAATATCCGCAAGGCGACCCCGCGGGATTTTGACTGGGCCGATGCGGTGCTGGTCAGCGGCATGCATATTCAGCGTCCGCAGATCGCCGACATCGCAGCGCGCGCGCATCGCGCCGGTCGCCTCGTCGTGCTGGGCGGCCCGTCGGTGACGGCGGCACCCGATTGGTATCCGGAATTCGACTATCTGCATCTGGGCGAGATCGGCGATGCGACCGATGCCTTGATCGAGACCCTCGCGCGCTCCTGCGCCCGGCCGGCCGCGCAGAGCCGGTTCGAGACCAAGGAGCGCCTGGCGATCGATGCGCTGCCGATGCCGGCCTATCATCTGATCGAACTCAGCCGTTATTTCATTGCCAGCATCCAATTCTCCAGCGGCTGCCCCTATCGCTGCGAGTTCTGCGACATTCCGGCGCTCTATGGTCGCGTGCCTCGGCTGAAGGCGCCCGAGCGCGTCACCGCCGAACTGGACGCGATTCTCGCCGCCGGCCATCCGCCCGCGGTCTATTTCGTCGACGACAATTTCATCGGCAACCGCCGGGCCGCGCGCGAATTGCTGCCACATCTGATCGCGTGGCAGCGGCGCCATCATTTCCCGCTGCAATTCGCCTGCGAGGCGACGCTCAACATTGCGCAGGATGCCGAGCTGCTGGCGATGATGCGCGAGGCGTTTTTCTGCACGATCTTCGTTGGCATCGAGACGCCGGACGCCGACGCGCTCAGGGCGATGGCCAAGGATCAGAACGCCAAATTGTCGATTCTCGATTCGGTCGCCACGCTGAACCGCTACGGCATGGAGGTCGTGTCCGGGATCATCCTCGGCCTCGATACCGACACGGCCGACACCGGCGACCGGCTGCTCGCCTTCATCGAAGCGAGCCAAATCCCGATGCTGACCATCAATTTGCTCCAGGCCTTGCCGAAGACCCCGCTGTGGGACCGGTTGGAACGGAGCGGCCGGCTGATCGACGATCCGACGCGCGAGTCCAACGTGTCGTTTCTGCTGCCCTATGAAACCGTGCTGGAAACTTGGCGGCGCTGCGTCGGCGCGGCTTACAGCCCTGAAGCGGTCTATCGACGCTTTGATCACAATGCGCGCCACACTTATCCCAACCGCATCCGGCCGGATGCGCGCGGGCGGCTTACGCCGCGCAACCTGTGGCAGGGCCTGCGTCTCGCCATTAATTTGCTGATCCGGGTCGGGCTCTTCGCCGATTACCGGCGGCATTTCTGGCGGGTGGCCGGGCGCGAGCTGGCGAAGGGCCATGTCGAAGCTGCCTTCAACATCGCGCTGGTCGCCCATCATCTCATCACCTTTTCCCGCGAGGCGTTGGCCGGCACCCAAAACGCCTCGTTCTACTCGACCAGGCAAACCCGCGCGGTGCCGCCGGTCATTCGCCCGCAAGCGGCAGGCGACTGAGCGGATGGTCCGCAACAGAAGCTGGCACGCCGCCCTTTTGCGCGGCTATGATGTGCCTGCCCCTGATTTGGCCCCGGAGATGTCATGACGCCGACCGCCCCCACGCTCGACCTGCTCGACCAGATGATCGCCCGCGCCCGCAAATCCGGAGCGGATCAGGCCGATGCCGTGATGTTCGAGGGCATTTCGATCAGCCATGCCCAACGCCTGGGCACGATCGAAAAGCTGGAGCGGAGCGAAAGCTACGATCTGGGCCTGCGCGTGCTGATCGGCCGGCGCCAAGCCATCGTCTCGTCGAACGACCGCTCGCCCACCGCCCTTGAGGCACTGGTCGAGCGCGCCATCGCCATGGCCAAGGCCGTGCCGGAGGATGAATTCTGCGGGCTGGCCGAACCCGGTCAGATCGCGACTTCCTGGCCCGAACTCGACCAGTTCGATCCAGACGAGCCGGCGACCGAGCGGTTGATCGATCTGGCGCGCACGGCCGAGGACGCCGCGCGCGCAATCCCCGGCATCACCAATTCTGAAGGGGCCGAGGCGAGCTGGGGTCGCAGCCGCATCGCCATCGCCGCCTCGAACGGCTTTCGCGGCAGTTATACCGGATCGAGCCACGGCGTCAGCGTCAGCGTGCTGGCCGGCACGGGCGACGGAATGGAGCGCGATTATGATTATACCAGTGCTGTCTATGGCGCCGATCTCGAAGACGCCGCCCTGATCGGCCGGCGCGCGGGCGAGCGCGCGATCAAGCGCCTGGGCGCGCGCCGCGCCGCCACCTGCAAGGTGCCGGTGATCTTCGATCCGCGCGTCTCCGCCAGCCTGCTCGGCCATCTGAGTGGTGCGATTTCCGGCGCGGCGGTCGCGCGCAAGACGAGCTTTCTCAAGGATCGGCTCGGTCAGCGGATTTTCGCGGCCGGCGTGACCGTGACCGACGATCCGCATCGCCCGCGCGGCTTTCGCTCCAAGCCGTTCGATGCCGAGGGTCTGCCCAATACAAGGCGGGCGTTGATCGAGGATGGCGTGCTGACCAGCTGGATCATGGATCTGCGCTCAGCCCGGCAACTCGGCCTCGCCTCGACCGGCCACGCCGTGCGCGGCACCTCCGGCCCGCCTTCGCCGGCCCCGACCAATCTCTATCTCGAACCCGGCACGCTCTCGCCCACGGCGCTCATGGCCGACATCAAATCCGGCCTCTATGTCACCGAGCTGATCGGCATGGGCGTCAATGGCGTCACCGGCGATTACAGCCGCGGCGCCACCGGCTTCTGGATCGAGAATGGCGTGCTGACGTGGCCGGTCAACCAGATCACCATCGCCGGCAATCTCAAGGACATGTTCCTGGGACTCACCCCGGCCAACGATCTGGTGTTCCGCGCCTCGATCAACGCACCGACATTGCGGCTTGAAGGCATGACGGTGGCGGGGAGTTAGCGAGCATCGGTGCGGGTTCGAAAATATAGAACCAATTGACGTCGGTTTCATGACAGCCAGATCACGTCTATATTACATTTGGCCTCGATCTATTCTCCATTTGACACACCATCTTGCGTCTTTATTCTGCGCGCGAACTTTTGAGGCCGACGCCGCCTGGGACGCCGCCAATGACTTATTTCGCACCGGACAGAACCTATCGCACGATCTGGATTTCCGACGTGCATCTGGGCACGCGCGGCTGTCAGGCGGAACTGCTGCTCGATTTTCTCCGGCACAATGAGGCCCTGACCTATTATCTGGTCGGTGATATCTTCGATGGCTGGCGCATGAAGAAATCCTGGTACTGGAGCCAGGCGCATAACGACGTCATTCAAAAGCTGCTGCGCAAGACGCGCAAAGGTGCGCGCATCATCTATATTCCGGGCAATCACGACGAGGCGCTGCGCAATTTCTCCGGTGCCATGCTGCAATTCGGCGGCATCGCGCTTCAGGACGAGGCGATCCACGAGACCGCCGATGGCAGGCGGCTGCTGGTGATTCACGGCGACGCGTTCGACGGTGTGGTGAAATATGCCAAATGGCTGGCGCTGCTCGGCGACTGGGCCTATTCCGCGATGCTGGCTGCCAACGTCGTCTTCAACCGGGTCCGCCGTCGGCTCGGCTATGGCTATTGGTCGCTTTCGGCCTATCTCAAGGCCAAGGTCAAGAACGCCGTTGAATTCATCGGCGATTACGAACGCGCCATCGCCGAAGAGGCGCGCCGGCGCGGGGTCGACGGCATCGTGTGCGGCCATATCCACAAGCCGGAAATGCGCGACATCGACGGCGTGCTCTATTGCAATTGTGGCGATTGGGTCGAAAGCTGTTCGGCCTTGGTCGAGACCATGGATGGCGCGCTCGAGATCGTCCATTGGATGGCCGAGCGCGACTTCGATCCGCTGACTCGTCGGATGATGCCGCAGCGGGAGATCGCCACAGTTCCGGCGGAGTGAGCGCGCCATCGTTCGTGTTTGCCGGTTCCGCGCGGAATCCCGAAGGCAATAGCATCATGAAAATCGCCATCGTGTCAGACGCCTGGCAGCCGCAGATCAACGGCGTCGTGCGCACGTTGAGCGCCTTGCGGCGGGAGCTTCTGACGCTCGGCCACGAGGTGGTGATGATCACGCCCGAGCGCTTCACCACGATCGCGTGCCCGACTTACCGGGAAATCCGGCTGGCGGTACTGCCGGGCCGTGCGGTCAGGCGATTGCTGAGCGAGACCCGGCCGGACGCCATCCATATCGCGACCGAAGGGCCGCTGGGTTACGCCGCCCGGCGCTTCTGCCGGCGCCGCAAGTTGCGCTTCACCACTTCGTTCCACACCAAATTCCCCGAATACATCGAGGCGCGCTTCGGCGTGCCGATGGGTTGGACCTACGCACTTCTGCGGCGGTTTCACGGTGCCGCCTCGGCCACCATGGTCGCGACCGACTCGGTGCGGCGCGAGCTTGCGGGCCGCGGTTTCGCGCGGCTGAAACGCTGGACGCGCGGCGTCGATCTCTTGTCGTTCCGCCCGACCGCCAAGGTGACCAGCCCTTATGCGCGACCGATCTTCCTTTATGTCGGCCGCGTGGCGATCGAGAAAAACCTGCCGGCTTTCCTTGATCTCGATCTGCCGGGCAGCAAGCTTGTGGTCGGCGATGGCCCGGCGCGTGCCGATTTGCAGCAGCGCTATCCGTGCGCCCATTTCCTCGGCCGGCACGAGGGCGCAGCGCTGGCCCGGCTCTATGGCATGAGCGACGTGTTCGTGTTTCCCAGCCGAACCGACACGTTCGGCCTTGTCATGCTCGAAGCGCTGGCTTGTGGCTTACCGGTTGCCGCGTTTCCCGTGGCGGGGCCGATCGACCTGATCGCCGGGTCCGGAACCGGTATGCTCGATCGCGATCTGCGCAAGGCGGCCTTGAGTGCCTTATGCATCAATCCCGACGCCTGCCGCGCCCATGCACGGAACTTCACCTGGACGGCTTCGGCTGAACAGTTCCTGGCGAATTTACATCCTGTGCGGTGACGGTTGCAGCGTTACCGTGTTGCCCGAAATGGCCGAGGCGCTCGACGTGCGCCAAGCTGCGGTCCAGGTCGTGCGCCAAGCTGCGGTCCAGGTCGTGCGCCGGGCGCCGCCGGAGCCCAGGCGCACCGTGCCTGCGACCGGCTGATTCGGGCGAGCCTCGATGCGGCCTCGCCCCGTCCGATGAAATCCTGCACGCGCCGCCAAATCCGCGCCGGCCGATCATTGCCCGGCAAC
>JAXDMU010000531.1:0-4915 GCA_034665905.1 Aliidongia sp.
TGCCGGAGATTCCGTTCGACTCGACGCCCAACCCGCTGAGGCTGCCGCCCAACCTTAATTTGGGCGAAGTGTCCGGCGTGGCGGTTAATTCGAGGCGCCATGTCTTCGTCTTCTCGCGCGGCAACACGACCGGTTCGGCCTATAACGCATCCGCGGCACAGTTGCTGGAGTTCGGCCCGGACGGCAAATTCCTGCGCGAGATCGGCCATGATCTCTATGCTTGGTCCTTTGCCCATACCGTCAAGATCGACCGCGACGACAATATTTGGGCGACCGACAAGGGTTCGGACATGGTGATCAAATTCGATCCCGATGGCCGGGTCGCCATGGTGTTCGGCCGCAAGCAGGAAGCGTCCGACGAGGAAACCGGGCCGCTGAAGCATCCGAACCCACCGTTGCCGGCGGTCGATGGCCGCTTTCGACAGGTGACCGACATCGCCTGGGACAGCATCGGCAACACCTATATCAGCGACGGCTATATCAACAGCCGGATCGCCAAGGTGAGCAAGGACGGCGACTGGCTGACCAGTTGGGGCGAGCCGGGCAGCGGGCCGGGCCAGCTTTTGACGCCACACAGCATCGCGGTCGATGCCCATGACAACATCTATGTCGCCGACCGCGGCAACCGGCGCATCCAGGTGTTCGATACCGACGGCAAGCTGCTGCGCCAGATCACCATCGACGTGCCCTACGATCCCGACGCCAAACCGGCGATCGGCAACAAGCCGGTGCTGCCGGTGCCGCCCGGCACGCAGCAGACCATGGCGCCGGGTGCGCCATGGACGCTGTGCATCACGCCCGGCCCCAATCAGGTGCTCTACACCTCCGACGCCTATCCCGGTCGGATCTACAAGCTGAGCCTCGACGGCGAGGTGCTGGGCGTGCTCGGCAAGGCCGGCAAGCCGCTGAAGCGGTTCGGCTGGATCCACGAGATTGCCTGCCCGTCCGAGAACGAACTCTACGTCGCCGAACTGCTGAACTGGCGGGTGCAGAAGCTGACATTGCATCCTGCCAAACAGACGCCGCAATAAGCGACGAAGCAGAAAGACTTAACACGAAGGGCACCAAGCAGGCTCGACGATTTGAGAAGAAGTTTGGTCAGGGCTTCCGGTTCACCCGTCGTTTTCTTGGTGGCCTGCGTGCTCTTCGTGGTGAAATTTTGTCGTCAGAACTCGGCCGTGACCGGGTCCGGCCCGGTTCGGCCGTCCGGCCGATCCAGTGCGGCGATCCGCGCAAGATCGGTGGCTTCGAGCCGGAACGACAAGGCCGCGAAATTTTCCCGGCGATGGACGGCGTTGACCGAGCGCGGAATGACGATCGACCCGCTGTCGAGATGCCAGCGCAGGATGATCTGCGCCGGGGTTTTGCCATGCTTGGCGGCCAGCCCGGCGATCACCGGATTGCCCGTCAGTTTCCCCCGGCCGAGCGGACTCCAGGCTTCGGTCTGAATGCTGTGCGCGGCATGAAAGGCCCGCAGCGCCGTCTGTTGAAACTGCGGATGCAACTCGATCTGATTGACCGCGGGCACGATCCCGGTCTCGCCGATGATCCGTTCCAGATGCTCGGCGGTGAAGTTCGATACGCCGATCGATTTGGCCTGGCCGGTTTCCTTGAGGCGGATCAGCGCTTTCCAGGTCTCGACGAAGCGGTTGCGGTGCGGCGACGGCCAATGGATCAGATAAAGATCGACCGTCTCGCGCCGCATCCGCTTGGCGCTGGCCTCGAAGGCGCGCAGCGTTTCGTCGAAGCCCTGATCGGTGTTCCAGACCTTGGTGGTGATGAACACGTCGGTGCGATCCTCGATCCCGGCGCCCACGCCCTCTTCATTACCATAGATCGCGGCGGCATCGAACGAGCGGTACCCCGCCATCAAGGCGCCGCGCACCATCGCCGCCGTCTCGTTGGCCGCGATCTGCCACACGCCGAAGCCCATCTGGGGCATTGTGTTGCCGTCATTGAGGGCAATACGAGGCTGCGTGTCTTCGGCCATGGTCGGTTCCCTGGAGTTTAGCGGTGGGGGACTTTCCTGGCATAACGGCGGGCAAGGTGCGAACGCAACACTTTATTCAAGCGATCCGTTACCGGACTACAAACCGATCCGGGAGGATCAAATCCCCAACGCCGCCTCGCGCTTGGCCTTTTGCCGCTCGACCCATCGGCAGCTCCAGATCGAGATTTCATAGAGCAGGCAGAGCGGCAGTGCCAACCCGGTCATGCTGATCGCATCCGGCGGCGTCACCAGCGCCGCCGCGGCGAAGTTCAGGACGATGGCGTAGCGGCGCTGCTTGACCAGGAATTGGGACGTGATCAGCCCGACCCGCGCCATCAGGGTCAGCGCCACCGGCATCTGGAAGGCGAGACCGAAGGCAAAGATCAGGGTGAGCGACAGCGAGAGATATTCACTGATCTTCGGCTCGGCCGCAATCGCCAGCGAACCGGCGGTCGCCGGCTGCTCGAAACTCAGGAAAAAATGGAAGGCGGCGGGAAAGATGACGTAATAGGCAAGTGCCCCGCCCAGGAAAAACAGTGCCGGCGTCGCCACCAGATAGGGCAGGAACGCCCCGCGTTCGTTCTTGTAGAGGCCGGGGGCGACGAACATCCAGATCTGGCTGGCGATGATCGGAAACGACAGGAAGCACGCCGCCCAGAACGAGATCTGCACCCGCGTGATGAAGGCTTCGGTCAGTGCGGTATAGATGATGCGGAAATCAGGCCGGTTGCTCAGTTGATCCTTCAGCGGCTGGATCAGGAAATTCAGCAATTCGTCGCCGAAATAATAGCACACGGCCCAGGTGACGATCAGCCCGGCACCAGAGATGATAAGGCGGCGGCGCAGTTCGACCAGATGGTCGAGCAAGGGCATGCGGCCCTGGTCCAGTTCTTCGGTCATGGTGCCGCGGGGATGCGAGGGGTCGGGACGGCGGGTTCCGCGGCCGGCGCGGTCTCAGGCATCGGCGCCGCTTCGGGCGGTGGCGTGTCCGATGCGGCGGCGGGCGTCGGCGGCGGGCTTTCGGGGAACAAGGGTTGCGTCAGTTCGCCCTCGGGATCGACTGTCTTGTGAATGGTCTTGTCGAGATCGAGATGCGTCGCCTCGTGCAGCGATTTGCGCACATCGTCGAGGTCGGCCTCGCGCACCATGTCATCGATGCTGTTCTGGAATTCCCGCGCCATGCCGCGGGCACGCCGCACCATTATGCCCACGGTCTTCAGCGCCTTGGGCAGATCCTTGGGGCCGATCACGACCAGGGCGACGGCGCCGATGACCATCAGCTCGGACCACGCGAAATCAAACATCGATATTTAAACCCTATCGGTCATGAACGGCGCCACTCAGCGCCCGGTGCCGTCAGGGGGACGGTCGGCCCTGAAGCCGCCGCCGAAAGCCACCAATCCTGCGATCACGAGAACCAGAAATACCTGCCAGATACCGATCGCGACCACGAGGTGCTCCTGCCCGCTTGCGTGTGAACGGCGCGGATCATGGCAGAAACCCCCGCGGCTGGCAACGCTGCGGGGTGCATGCGGCAGGGCATCGCACGCACGGTTCCGATGCTGTTGCGGCCGGGCAGAATCGGCTTCCCGCGCCAGCATCCTTTGGTTAAATTCAACCGGGTGCGGCGAGCCGGCCGCTCAACCGGGGGGAATTCAGGTGGACAAGCAAGCAGACGATTTTTCGGCCATTCGGCAGCGCGCGCGCGCGATCGGTTCGCTCGCTCTTGGTCTGACCCTGGCCGGACTGGCCGCGACCGCGTCGGCGGCCGAGCCCGATCGCCTCGTGCGTCGCTTTCTGGCGCTCGCCTTGTCACCCGATGGCGGCAAAATCGCCTCGGTCGAGGGCGACGCGCCGGTTTCGGGCTTCCAGCCGACGGTGCGCGATCTGGTGATCCGCAGCACCGACGGCCAAACCAGTACAACGATCGCCGTGCCGTGCGGGCGGGTGGAAGAATGCTGGCCGTCCTCGCCGGTCTGGTCGCCCGACGGCGAGCACCTGACTTTCGCGCTCCGCACGCCCGGCAGCCACGCCCGCTCGCTCTATACGGTCGATGACAAGGGCGGCAATCTGACCGCTTTGCTGCAATTCGACGGCACGATCGCCGATCTGCACTACGGCGCCGACGGCCGCCTCGCCATGCTCGCGACACCGGGTGCCACCAAGGAAGTCGGCGCGACGCAAGTCGGCGCGCCGATCACGGGCGATCTGGGCGGCCCACCACTGGAGCAGCGCATCGCCATCCTGGACGGCGGCAAGCTGAATTTCGTCTCGCCATCCGATCTGTATGTCTACGAGTATGATTCGCTGCCCGATGGCGGCTTCGTCGGCACGGCCGCACCGGGCGATGGCGACAACAACTGGTGGGTAGCAAAGCTCTACAGCTTCTCCGGCGGCGAGGGCCGCGTGATCTTCACCCCGCCCGATGCGCGTCACCAAATCGCCGAGCCGCATGTCTCGCATGATGGGCACCAGATCGCCTTCATCAGCGGCATCATGAGCGATTTCGGCTCGACCGGCGGCGATATCTACACCATGCCGGCCGGCGGCGGTGCGGCGACCAACATCACGCCGGGTATCCCCGCCTCGGCCACCGCGATCGGCTGGGGCTGCGACGGCAAGCTGCTGGCGACTCTGCTGGCCGGCGATCAGTCGCAACTCGTCGAACTGGGCGCATCGGGCGCGCCAAAGCGCCTGTGGAGCGGTGCCGAATCGCTCGACGGTGCGGAAGCCGGCCTGTCGCCCAACTGCACCTCGCCGATCACCGCCTTCGCGCATGAAAGCTTTACCGCGCCGCCGCAGATCGAGATCGGCAAGATCGGCGCGTGGCACGATCTGACCAAGCTCAATGCCGGCCTCACCATGCCGCTGAAGCCGCAAAGCGTCACCTGGAAGAGCGACGGCGCCGATGTGCAAGGCTGGCTG
>JAXDMU010000532.1:0-20286 GCA_034665905.1 Aliidongia sp.
CCGCCGCCGCCGAAGCCGGAGCCGCCCAAGCCGCCGCCGCCGAAGCCGGAACCGCCAAAGCAGGTCGCCAAAACCGAGCCGGCGAAGCCGACGAAGGATGTCGATTTCGACACTCTCATCAAAAATCTGGCGAAAACGCCGGCACAGGAGAAATCCGATCAGCCACCGCGGCCGGTGAAACAGCCGCCACCGACGCAATCGGCCTCGTCGCAACCGAATGCGCCGCTTGGCAGCCAGCTTTCGACCAACGAAAAGGATCTGCTGGCCTCGGCGGTTTCGGCCTGCTGGGACATTGATGCCGGCGCCAAAGGCGCCTCCACCATGCGGGCCGTCATCCAGGTCGAACTCGAGCCAGACGGTACAGTGCGAAACACTACCATCCTCGACAGCGAGGGGCGGGGCGGCGATCCCGTCTGGCGGGCTTTCGCCGAACGCGCCAAGCGCGCCCCGCTCATTCCGGCCTGCAACAAGCTGCCGATTCCAGCGGGTAAATACGAGCAGCTCAAGGTCTTCACCTTCACCTTTACCCCCCAGGGTGTCCTATGATGTTTAGATGGCTTCCGATATGGACAGGTGTTTCATCGGTTTTTCTGGCGGTGCTGCTTGGTTTGGCGCCCGCGGCCCCGGCGCGGGCCATGGTCAATATCGACGTCACCCACGGTAATGCGGTGCCTTTGCCGATCGCGCTGCCGGATTTCCCCGGCACCACGCCGCATGAGATCGAGTTCGGCCATAACATCATGTCGGTGGTTTCGGCCGATCTGGAGCGTTCCGGACTGTTCCGGCCGCTCGATCCGAAATCCTTCATCCAGGATGCGGCTTCGCTCCGCGCCGGGCCGCGCTTTGCCGATTGGCGGCTGATCAACGCCCAGGCCGTGGTCAGCGGCGGTGTCACGACCCAGCCGGATGGCGGACTCAAGATCGAGTTCCGCCTGTGGGACGTTTTCGCAGCACAGCAGATGACGGGGCTGGCGCTTTCGGTCGGGCAGGCCGATTGGCGCCGCATCGCCCATGTCATCGCCGATGAGATCTACAAGCGCACCACCGGCGAGGAGGGCTATTTCGACAGCCGCGTCGTCTATATCGCCGAAAGCGGGCCGCCCGAGCGGCGTGTCAAGCGCCTGGCGATCATGGATCAGGACGGTGCCCAGAACAAATTGCTGACCGACGGTCGCTCGCTGGTGCTGACGCCGCGCTTCTCGCCCACGTCCACGTCGCAGGAGATTACCTATTTGAGTTATGCGCGCGGCGCGCCTCGGGTTTACCTGTTCAACATCGATACCGGTCAGCAGGAGGTGTTGGGCGAGTTTCCCGGCATGACTTTCGCACCGCGCTTTTCGCCGGATGGGAACAAAGTGATCTTCAGCCTGTCGACCAACGGCGCTTCGCAAATCTATACGATGGATCTGCGCACGCGAAAAACCACGCAAATTACCAGCACGGCCGAGATCGATACCTCGCCATGCTATTCGCCCGACAGCAAGTATATCACCTTCAACTCCGACCGGGGTGGTTCGCAGCAGATCTATACGATGAATGCCGATGGCTCCGACATCAAGCGGATCAGCTTCGGAACCGGCCGCTATGCCACCCCCGTCTGGTCTCCGCGCGGCGATCTCATCGCCTTTACCAAGTTCGAGGGCCAGAATTTTTCTATCGGCGTGATGAAACCGGACGGCTCCGGCGAGCGTATCCTCAGTAACGGCTTTCTGGTTGAAGCGCCGACCTGGTCGCCCAATGGCCGGGTGCTGATGTTCTTTCGCCAGACCCAGTCGGATTCGCGGGGGCGCGGTGGTTCGACGCGGCTCTATTCCGTCGATTTGACCGGTGCCAATGAAAGGGAGGTTGTGACCACGCAAGATGCTTCCGATCCGGCTTGGTCCCCCTTGCTTCCACGGTGATCTGCCGATATCATGCGGTAGATTTTGCCAACCGTTCCACGCGGTGGGTGGCTCGCTTTCGCGCCGATGGGATGCGGAAAGAATCACCTCAAATTCCCGATACAGATCCCTGGTTACGCTGAAGGAAACGAAAAAATGCGTTTTAAAATCCTGACTCTTGCTGCTGCCATGACCGTTCTGGCCGCTTGCGCAGACAAGAAGACCGATACGGTTGCAACTGGCGTCAGCACCGCCGCCCCGACCGCTTCCGGTGGCATCGGCACCTCCGACATCCGCAACGACTTCATGACCAAAGTCGGCGACCGGATTTTCTTCGCTTTCGACAAATCGGCCATCTCGGCCGAGGCGCGGGCGATCCTGGAGCGCCAGGCGGCGTTCGCCAAGACCAATGCTCAGCTGACCTTCACGGTCGAAGGCCATTGCGACGAGCGCGGCACGCGCGAATACAATCTGGCCCTGGGCGAGCGCCGCGCGACTTCGGACAAGAATGCGCTTGTCTCGCTGGGCGTGCAGGGGAGCCGTTTGCAGACGATTTCCTACGGCAAAGAGCGTCCGGCGGTTGTCGGTTCGAACGAAGCCGCTTGGGCCCAGAATCGCCGCGCCGTCACGGTGATCAACTAAGCAGCCGATCAACGGTGGCGTCGTCTCCGGCCGACGCCGCCGGCCGATCTGATTCGGCGTCGGGAGCGGCCTTTCGATCGGGCTGTTTCCGGCGCCGTTTTTTTGCCAGAATCGGCGCCATACTGATCGTGGTCAGACGGCAATCCGTGGATTTCCTGAACGGCTCGCGATGTTGCGGTGCTCGCTCAGGAAACCGTCCTGTTGCAGTTGCGGGAACTCAATGCTGAAATTCCGGTTTGGCCTTGGCCTCTGCTCCGTCGCGGCGATTTCGCTGGCCGCGTTTTTGCTGAACGGTCCTTTGCAGGCCCAGGATGCGCGTCCGTTGCTCGAACGTATCGATCGTTTGGAGCGCGATCTCAATCAGTTGCAGCGTCAGGTCTATCGCAATCAGGTCGGCACCGCACCGACGCCGACCGTCGGCGAAGGTGGTGCTTCCTCGCTCGACTCGCAGATCCGCATGGATCAACTCGAAGGGCAATTGCGCACGCTGACCGGGCAGTTGGAGGAAATTCAGTATAATATCGCGCAGATTTCCAAGCGCGCCGAGAAGAGTCAGGCCGATAACGAGGTGCGCTTCCAGCAACTGGAACGTGGCAACGTTGCGCCACCGTCGGTCGAAGCGACCCAGGCTCATCCGCCCGCCAAGCCCAATGCCGGTGCCGGCGACATGGGGCGGCAAGCTTCGGTGTCGGGCACGCTGGCGCCGCCGGGCGGCCCGCCGCCGCCGGCCGGCGCGTCCGGGACGTTGGCCGATGGTTCGGTGACGGAACAATATAATTACGCCTTCGGCCTGCTGCGCGATTCCGACTTCAAGGCGGCCGAAGCCGCCTTCCGCAGTTTTCTGCAAAAGCATCCTGCCGATCCGCTGGCCGGCAATGCGCAATATTGGCTGGGCGAAACCTATTTCGTGCGCGGCGAATATCCGGCAGCGGCGTCGGCCTTCGCCGAGGGCTATCAGAAATACCCGCAAGGCGCGAAAGCGCCGGACAATCTGTTGAAGCTGGGGATGGCGCTCGGCAATTCCGGCCGCAAGAACGATGCCTGTTTCAGTTTCGCCCGGCTGGAACGCGATTTTCCGCAGATGCCGCCGGTTATCCGGGAACGCGAGGTTTCGGAAAAGAAACGAATCGGGTGCTGACATGATTTCGGACGGGCGTAGCGTGGTGCCGCCTCGTTCGCGCGACGATGAGGCGAGCCCGTTGGGCGACGACGCCTTCGCCCGGTTGATGGCGCCGCTCGGCCCGTTCGAGCCCGCGCCGCATGTGGCGGTCGCTGTCTCCGGCGGCGCCGATTCTGTTGCCTTGACGCTACTCGCCGATCGCTGGGCGCGGGTGCAGGGCGGCAGCATCACGGCGCTAACCGTCGATCATCGGCTGCGCCCGACCTCCTCGCGCGAGGCGAGGGCGCTGGGCGAATGCCTGCGCCGCCGTTCGATCGCCCATGACATTCTGGTTTGGCACGGTCCCTATCCGCAGCACGATGTCCAAGCCGCCGCCCGTACGGCGCGCTACCGGCTACTCGGCGATTGGTGCCGCGGCCGAGGCGTGCTGCATTTGTTGACCGCACATCATCGCAACGATCAGGCCGAAACCTTTGTGCTCCGGCTCGCCCGCGGCAGTGGTGTTGCCGGGCTGGCATGCATCGCACCGATCGTGGAAGAGCCGCATTTTCGCCTGTTGCGGCCGTTGCTCGACGTGCCGTCGGAGCAACTGAGAGCGACATTGCGCAGTGCCGGTGAGGTGTGGAACGAAGATCCGTCGAATGCCGACCTGCGCTTCGCCCGTGCCCGGGTTCGGGCGCAACGCGACAATCTGGCGGCGGCCGGCCTCACGGATTTTCGGCTGGCCGAAACCTGCCGACATCTCGGCCGAGTCCGAGTGATGCTGGAGCGGCAGACCGAGCGGGTATTGGTACAGGCGGCGCTGTTGCATCCGGCCGGTTTCGCGCTGGTCGATCCGGGGCCGCTGCGCGCGGCGCCTGAGGAAATCGGATTGCGCGCGCTGGCGGCACTCGTCGCCACAATTGGCGCTGCCGCCTATACGCCGCGCTTCCAGCGCCTGGAAGGGCTCGCGCGGGTGCTTTTCGGCGACGAACCGCTCCGTGGCAGAACATTGGGTGGATGCCGCCTCCTGCCTTATCGCGGCCGCATCCTGGTTCAGCGCGAGGCGACCGCCCTGGCATCTTCGGTCGAACTGTCGGGCAGCGGTCCCTGGATCTGGGACGATCGCTTCCTCGTCCGACACCGCGATGGCGTCGTTCCGCCCGATTTGCACCTCGGTGCGCTGGGAGACGAGAGCGCGGCAAAGATGCGTGCTATTGTCACGACCGACCGGGCGCACCATCTGCCAACTAGTGTACGACCGACCTTGCCGGCTTTTCGGCAAGGCGGTAGGTTGGTGGCGGTACCCCATCTCGGCTGGTGGCAACCTGGGCCGGTGGCCGGGTTCGAAGTTGGATTGCGATCGGTGCGGCCGTTGGCGGGAAGCGGCTTTACAGTTGTTTAGAGAGTGGTCGTATCTTATCTGTTCTCTAAGGGTTTGGCCGTTCTCTAAGGATATGGCCGGATCGGTCACGGCGACGGGTGGCATTGCGCCGCGACGATGGTGTTGTTGGACGAACGAAAGGCTTTGACCGTGAATAATTTCGGGAAGAATCTGGCGCTGTGGGTCGTCATTGCCGTACTCCTCGTTGCCCTGTTCAACCTGTTTCAAAGTTCGTCCAATCATGGGACGCAACCGCCTTTGGCCTATTCGGAATTCATTTCCGAGGTCGAAAAGGGACAGGTCAAGGACGTCCAGATCACCGGCAAGGTGCTCAGTGGTCATATGACCGATGGACGTACTTTCTCGACCAACGAGCCGGATGATCCGACGCTGGTTCAGCGCCTGCTGAACAAGAACATCATGGTGCAGTCGGTTCCGGTCGATGAGAACGCCCCCAGTATGCTCAGCATTCTGGTGTCCTGGTTCCCGTTGCTGGTGATCGCCGGCGTCTGGTTCTTCTTCATGCGCCAGATGCAGGGCGGCGGTGGCCGTGCGATGGGTTTCGGCAAGTCGCGCGCGCGCCTCCTGACCGAGAAGGTCGGCCGGATCACCTTCGACGACGTCGCCGGCATCGACGAGGCCAAGCAGGAGCTTGAGGAGATCGTCGAATACCTCAAGGATCCGCAGAAATTCCAGCGCCTGGGCGGCAAGATCCCCAAGGGCGTGCTGCTGGTCGGGCCGCCCGGCACCGGCAAGACGTTGCTGGCGCGCGCCATCGCGGGCGAAGCCAACGTGCCGTTCTTCACGATTTCCGGCTCGGATTTCGTCGAGATGTTTGTCGGCGTCGGTGCCTCGCGTGTCCGCGACATGTTCGAGCAGGGCAAGAAGAACGCGCCCTGCATCATCTTCATCGACGAAATCGACGCGGTCGGCCGCCATCGCGGCGCCGGACTCGGCGGCGGCAATGACGAGCGCGAGCAGACGCTGAACCAGCTTCTGGTCGAAATGGATGGTTTCGAAGCCAATGAGGGCGTGATCCTGATTGCCGCGACCAATCGGCCCGACGTGCTCGATCCGGCCTTGCTGCGCCCCGGCCGGTTCGACCGGCAGGTCGTCGTGCCCAACCCGGATATTCTCGGCCGCGAGAAGATCCTCAAGGTCCATATGCGCAAGGTGCCGCTGGCCGCCGATGTCGATCCCAAGACCATCGCACGCGGCACGCCGGGCTTCTCGGGCGCCGATCTCGCCAACCTCGTCAACGAGGCGGCGCTGATGGCGGCGCGCAAAGGCAAAAGGTCGGTCGGCATGTTCGAATTCGAGCATGCCAAGGACAAGGTGATGATGGGGGCCGAGCGCCGCTCGATGGTCATGACCGAAAAGGAAAAGGAACTGACCGCCTATCATGAGGCCGGGCATGCGCTCGTCTCGCTCTACATGCCGGTCCATGACCCCGTGCATAAGGTCACGATCATTCCGCGCGGCCGGGCGATGGGGCTGACGATGTATCTGCCCGAGCGCGATGCGCTGTCAGTGTCGCTGAAGGAACTGACTTCGCGCATGGCGACGATTTTCGGTGGTCGCGTCGCGGAGGAACTGATCTTCGGGCTTGAAAATGTCACGACCGGTGCCTCAAGCGATATCCGTCAGGCGACCGTCACGGCCCGCCGGATGGTCACGGAATGGGGCATGTCCGACAAGCTCGGCCGCATTCGCTACAGCGACAATGAGGAAGAGGTATTTCTCGGCCATTCGGTGACGCAGCGCAAGAACGTCTCCGATGCCACCGCCAAGCTGATCGACGAGGAAGTCCGCCGCATCGTCGAGGCGGGCGAGAATTGTGCGCGCGCCGTGCTGGCCGAGCATCTGGGCGAACTCCATGCGCTCGCCAAAGGGCTGCTCGAATACGAGACGCTGTCGGGCGACGAATGCCGCAAGATCATCGCCGGCGAAGAGATCACCCGCGACACGGGAACCGACGATTCGCCGCGTCCGGTCCCGCGTCGCTCGTCGATTCCGCCGACGGGTGGCATCCGCAAGGAGAAGCCGACGGGCGGGCTGGAGCCGGAACCGCAGCCGAACGCTTGACCTAATTCTCATAGATCGTCCGTCTTTTCCTCTCCGCACCTGGCGGCGGAGAGGAGGACGAGAGACAACTTCCATATTCACTGCAAGAGAGTGCCGGTCATTTGAGCGATACGGCGTCTTCGTCCTACCTGCGGCCGGCGGGGCGGCTGACCGGGAAAACGGCGCTGGCCTCGGTGGCGGCTGGCTTGGCCGTGTCTGGCGGGCGAGGGGGCGAAGCCTGGGCTTTCTTCGAAATCCTGCATCGCCGGCTGGGCGGCGGGGCTGATCGACTACTTTGCCCGGTCGCCGCTTTCCCGCCGGCCGGCAATGCTGCCGCGACTGCCCGGATGCGCGATCTGGCGGGGCGACTGACGCGTCCACGCCCGCCCTGGGCGGGCTTCGCGCTCGACCGCCCGCTGGTCATGGGCATCGTCAATGTCACGCCCGACAGCTTTTCCGATGGTGGCGCCTTTCTGGACCCGGCGGCGGCGATCGCACATGGCCACCGGCTGAGGGCGGAAGGCGCCGATATTCTCGATATCGGCGGCGAATCGACCCGGCCCGGTGCGGCGCCGGTCAGTCCGGAGGTCGAGGCCGCCCGGATATTGCCGGTGATCCGTGCGCTCGCCGCTTCTGGCGCGCTGATTTCCGTCGATACCCGCCGCGCCAGCGTCATGGCTGCGGCGCTTGAGGCGGGCGCCCGCATCGTCAACGATGTGAGCGCGCTCGGTGATGGGGGCGCACTCGCACTGGTCGCGGCACGCCGGGTGCCGGTCGTGCTGATGCACATGCAGGGCGAACCACAGACGATGCAGCAGGTGCCCGAGTACGCCATGCCGGCGCTCGATCTGTTCGATTATTTCGAGGCGCGGTTGGCGGAATGTGTTGCGGCGGGGCTGGATCGCAGCGCGATCCTGATCGATCCCGGCATCGGCTTCGGTAAATCCATCAGTCACAACATCGAACTGCTCGGCGATCTGGCACTGCTGCGGGCGACCGGGTGCGGTGTGGCGCTCGGCGTATCGCGCAAGAGCTTCATCGCACGGATCGGCGGCACGGCCGGATCCGGCGACCGGTTGGCCGGGTCGCTAGCCGTCGGGCTCGATGGCGTGCGGCACGGTGCCGATCTTTTGCGTGTGCATGACGTCGCCGAGACCGTTCAGGCGCTGCGCGTACTTCGCGCGCTCGAAAGCTGATAGGATCGAGTGCGGCAGCGCAGGATTACAACATGACACGCAAACTCTTCGGTACCGATGGCATCCGGGGCATGGCCAATATCGAGCCGATGACGGCGGACACCGCCCTCAAGGTGGCGATGGCAGCGGCGCGCCAGTTCCGCCGGGGCGACCATCGTCATGTCGTGGTCGTCGGCAAGGATACCAGGTTGTCGGGCTATATGCTGGAGCCGGCGATGACCGCGGGCTTCGTCGCGATGGGCATGGATGTCGTGCTGGTCGGCCCGATGCCGACGCCGGCTGTCGCGATGCTGACCCGGTCGCTGCGCGCCGATCTGGGCGTCATGATCTCGGCCTCGCACAATGAATTCGAGGATAACGGCATCAAGCTGTTCGGCCCGGATGGCTATAAACTGTCCGACGAGATTGAACAGCGAATCGAGACTTCGGTCCTGGCCGGTGATGGCCATGGTCGTGCCGCATCGCGCGCGCTCGGCCGGGCCAAGCGCTTGGACGATGCCGGCGGCCGCTATATCGAATTCGTCAAGAACAGCTTTCCCAAGCGCATGCGGCTCGACGGCATCCGGATTGTCGTCGATTGTGCCCATGGTGCCGCCTACAAGGTGGCGCCGACCGTGCTGTTCGAACTCGGGGCGGAGGTGATTCCGCTCGGCGTGGCACCGGACGGCTTCAACATCAACCGCGACTCCGGTGCGGTCGCGACGCAGGCGATGCAGCGGGCCGTGATCGAGCACAAGGCACATCTGGGGCTGGCACTCGACGGCGATGCCGACCGGCTGATGGTGGCCGACGAGACCGGCACCTTGCTCGATGGCGATCAACTCATGGCGTTGATCGCGACCAGTTGGCATCGGGCCGGCACGCTCAAGGGCGGCGGCATCACGGCGACGGTCATGTCAAATCTGGGACTCGAACGCTATCTCGCCGGGCTCGGTCTTAGCCTCGCGCGCACGGCGGTCGGCGACCGCTATGTCGTTGAGCATATGCGCCAGCACGGCCGCAATATCGGCGGTGAGCAATCTGGCCATATCATCCTCCAAGACCATTCGACGACCGGCGACGGGCTGATCGCGGCGCTGCAAGTGCTGGCGGCATTGATCGAGCAGGGCGGCAAGGCGAGCGAGGTCGGTCGCGTGTTCGCCCCGCTGCCGCAACGCATGACCAGCGTGCGCCTGCCGGCCGGCAGCGATGTGATGAGTTTGCCCGCGGTCGCCCGTGCCATCGCGTCGGCCGAAACCCGCCTGAACGGCACCGGCCGGCTGCTCATCCGCAAATCGGGCACCGAACCGGTCATCCGTGTCATGGCGGAAGGCGAGGATGCGTCGCTGGTGGCGGCTCTGGTCGAGGAATTGGCGGCGACCATCGCCGGGGCCGCGGCTTGACGCTCGCCCGTATCCTGATCTGCGCCGGTTCCGATTCGGGCGGCGGCGCGGGAATACAGGCCGATATCAAGACGGTGACGGCGCTCGGCGGCTACGCCATGACGGCGCTCACCGCACTCACGGCGCAAAATACCCTGGGCGTTGAGGCTGTGCTGCCGGTGGCGCCCGATTTCATCCGCCGGCAGATGGTGGCGGTGCTGAGCGATCTCGGCGCCGATGCGGTCAAGACCGGCATGCTGGGCGATGCTGCCGCGATCGCCGCGATCGCCGAAACGTTGGCGGCGGTGGCGCCGGACCTGCCGCTCGTGGTCGATCCGGTGATGATCGCCAAGGGGGGGGCGAGTCTGCTGGGCCGCGATTCACTCGACGCCTTGAAGGCCATGCTTATCCCGCGCGCAACTCTGCTGACGCCCAACCTGCCGGAAGCCGAAGCGCTGCTCGGCCATCCGATCATCGATCTCGCGGCGATGCGGGCGGCCGCCGTCGATCTGTGCCGGCTCGGCGCCCGGGCGGTGCTGGTCAAAGGCGGCCATCTGCCTGGCGATCGGCTGTTCGACGTGTTGGCCGGGCCGGACCGGGTCACGGTGTTCGAAGGCCCGCGGATTCAAACCCGGCACACCCACGGCACTGGCTGCACATTGGCGTCCGCGATCGCAACTTTCCTCGGGCAAGGGGTGGCGCTGGACGATGCGGTCTCGCAGGCGCGGGCGTATCTGATCGAGGCGATTCGCACCGCTCCGGGGTTCGGTCTGGGGCACGGGCCGCTCAATCATGGGCATACGATGCGCATGCCGGCCGACAAACCACCGGTTTCTTGACCCTATCGCGGCCCAACCCTTATTGTGGGGCATGAGTAAAATTCTCCGGACAATTGTTGCCTGGATGGCGTGGCCCGGATTGCTGGCCGGCTGTATCGCGGCGACCCAGCTGGGCTTTTCAGTCGATCAGCCGATGCTCGCCTTCTACGTCACCTATACCGCGTTGGCGTTGGTGCTTCTGCTGTTGCAGCGCTGGATGCCACATGAACGGACATGGTCGCAAAGCGACGGCCAGCTTGGCCCCGACATCGCCCATACGCTGGTCAGCACCGGTGCTGTGCAAGGGATGCTCGCCTTCAGCGGCATGATCGGGCTTTCGATCGGGATCACCATGCTGGGAGGGTCGGGACTCGGCCTCTGGCCGCGTCAATGGCCGCTGGCGCTTCAGGTCGTGCTCGGGCTGGTCGTGCTGGAATTCGCGCTCTATTGGGCGCACCGCTTGGCCCATGAATGCCTGCCGCTCTGGTACTTCCACGCGGTCCATCACAGCGTGGAACGGCTTTCGATCGTCAATTCCGGACGTTTCCATTTCATTGATGCCGTCAAAAGCGTTCTGCCGGGAATCCTGCTTCTGCTCGCCCTGGGGGCGCCGATGGATGTGCTGACCTGGCTCTCTGCGCTGGGCGCCTATATCGGCATCCTCACCCATTGCAATGTCGAGATGCGGTTTGGCGTGCTGTCACTGATCTTCACGACGCCCGAACTGCATCGCTGGCATCACAGCATGGATCTGCGCGAAGGCAACAAGAACTACGGCGAAAGCCTCGTCGTCTGGGACTGGGTATTCGGCACGTGGTTCAACGAAAATCGGCGCCCGCCCGCCGACATCGGTGTGCCCGAGGCGATGCCCGCGCAATTTCACCAGCAGATCGTCTGGCCGTTTCACAAGCTCTTCGCCCGAGGCTGCGACAAATCGTCAGCCGAGCAGGGTGCGGGAGAGTTACGAGAGCGGTTTGCCCCCAAAGCTGCCGGGCTTCCTGACGAATCATGGCGCAGCAGCCGGCGAATTCAGGAAGAAAAGCAAGCTATTCAGTAACGGTTCCGTAACCATAAAGGCTGGAGTATCGAGGCAGAGCAGTCCTTGACCGGTGCCAATGAAGTGCCACCAAGGCGGATGCGTCCATACATTGGATGCGTCGTTTCGATATGGCCGGCGGCGATCAATTCTTTGAATTCCCCGCTTTGCCGAGGGTAAGCGAGTGCAATAGGGCACCAGGGGGAAATCGAATGTTTCATTCTTGCGATCCGGGCAAGGCCTCGGACCGGCTTTGTCGGCACAGTGGCATCTACCGCCGTGCCGGCGCGGTCGGATCGCTTTTGCTCTTGATCGCGGCGTGCGCCTCGACAAGTCAGGCGTCGCATCCCGTAACGCCAATCCGCGATGCCGCCGAGCCGGCGGACGCGCTGTTCGCCGGCGCCTATCGTCAGATCCATGATTATTATCTCGATCCTGTCACGGTCGAAACGTTGGCGCTGGCCGGCATCGCCGGACTCGATTCGGGCACCGAAGGTCAGAGCGTCGATGAGGTGGGCGGCGTTGTACGGCTGCTCGATCATGGCAGCGAGCGCAAGCGGCTGCCGCGGCCGGAAGCCGACGATGCCGAAGGATGGGCCGCCGTGACCGCGGCCGCCGTCTCGGCCGCGCGGACGACAGATCCGGCCCTGGCGGGGGCCACTGACGAGCAGATCTATCGGCGCATCTTCGACGGCATTACCGCCAAGCTTGACCGTTTCACGCGCTATGCCGGAATCGATGCGGCGCACGATCAACGGGCGTCGCGCGACGGCTTCGGCGGGATCGGTGCCAACTTCGACTACAGCCAGGCCGAACCGCGAGTCACCACGCTGCTGCCCGACGGTCCCGCCGCGCGCGCCGGTGTTCGAAGCGACGACCGGGTGGTCGCCATCGACGGCGTTACGACGGTGGGCCGCGATGAGCGCGACATCACGGCAAAGCTCGCAGGCCGGCCGGGCAGCCGGGTTTCTCTGGCGCTGTATCGGTCGCAAAGCGGGCGGACGATTCCGGCGATCATCCGCCGCAGCCTGATCATTCCGATGTCGGTGACGGCCGAGCGCGAGGACGGTGTAGCGGTTTTCCACGTTGCCGGGTTCAACCATGATACGGCGAAATCCCTCGCCCAGAATTTCACCCGGCTCCATGGGGAAACCGGCGGCGTGAGCGGCATCGTCCTGGATTTGCGCGGCAACCCCGGCGGCCTGCTCGATCAGGCAGTCGATGTCGCAGGGCTGTTCCTCGATGGCGGCGTCATCGTTTCGGAGGCAGGGCGGCATCCGACGTCGGTTCAGCATTTTGAAGCGAACGGCCGGGATGTGACTCATGGCCTACCGCTGGTCGTGCTGGTCAATGGCGGTTCGGCCTCGTCGGCGGAAATCGTCGCCGCAGCCCTCCAGGATACCGGGCGCGCCGTGGTCGTGGGCTCGTCGTCCTATGGCAAGGGCACGGTCCAAATGGTCGTGCCGTTGGAAAATACCGGCGAATTGACATTGACGTGGGCGCGGTTGATCACCCCTTCAGGGTATATTCTGCACCATCACGGCATCGTTCCGGCGTTCTGTACGAGCGGTTCCGTCGAGGGTGTGGTCGGCGATGACGCCGACCGGGTGAACGGCATCATCGCCCTGGGTCTGCATCCGGCGCTCGGCGTCGCACGTATGCCGCGGGCCAGCTTGTCCGACAGTGGCTGGGCGGATTTGCGCCAATCCTGCCCGACGCAGACCGTCCGTCCGGCACTCGATCTTCAGATCGCCAAGCAGTTGCTCAAGAATCCCGGCCTTTATGCGCAGGCGTTGACCTTGCCCGGCATTGCGGTTGCCCACGATCCCGATGCGAGTGTGGTGCGATCCGCCCTACAATAGCGGCGGTCATGCGCAGCCGATGCTTGACAGCCCGGTGAATCAGAATAGGTTTGCCGGCTTCATTGAACCTCCGTCTGGATATTTTCCATGGCCAAGTCCGCGACCGTTCTCATCAAGCTCGTCAGCACGGCTGACACCGGGTACTTCTATGTCACCAAGAAGAACCCGCGTGCCAAGACCGAAAAGATGGAGCTGAACAAGTATGATCCGCGCGTGCGCAAGCACGTTCCGTTCAAGGAAGCGAAGATCAAGTAGCGGGGCGCGAACGTCGCCTTTTCCGGCGGCGTTCGATCAGGGGGCAACCGCCTGGGGTATATGCACCTGCGGCCCGGTACCGTGCCATACCATGACTTTGTTTCGGCCGGCATGTTTGGCCGCATAGAGCGCTTCGTCGGCATTTTTTAGAAGCTGTGCCGGCGGCATGACGCCACCGCCGGTAACGGCGACTCCGATCGAAACCGTGACCCGGAGCGCTCTTTCGGAGACATCGATCAGATGCTCGCCGATGGCCCGACGCAGGCGGTCGGCCACGGCCGCCGCCGCTGAGAGCGTACTTTCGGGCATGATGACCAGGAACTCTTCCCCGCCATAGCGCGCGACCAGATCGAAGCCGCGCACGTTCGACAGCGCGCGTTTGGCGACCTCGATCAAAACCGCATCGCCGGCCGCATGACCGTAAGTGTCGTTGACCCGCTTGAACCGGTCGATATCGAACAGCAGCACGGCGACATCCTTGACCGCGGCACCGCCGCGCCCGAACAGCGTCTCAAGATGGGCCGTCAGATAGCGCCGGTTATAGAGCCCGGTCAGCCCATCGGTCAGCGCCAATGTCAGGCCGCGCTTGTAATTGTCGAGCAACTGGTCCTGAAGCCGCTTGCGCTTCATCTGGATGCGCACGCGCGCCACCAGTTCATTGCGATCGACCGGACGGACCACGTAATCATTGGCGCCAAGATCGAGCCCCTTGGCGAGGCGGGTATAGTCGCCGTCGTCCAGAATCAACAGCACCGGCAGTTGGCGTGTTTGCTCCACCGCCCGCAGTTGGGAGACCAGACGCAGCGGGTCGCTGTGTTCCAGCGCCATGCTGATGATGATCAGATCGAAGTTGTTCTGCAAAGCCAGCGCATTGGCATCGGCATTGTTCTTGACCAGAACCAATTCGCGCGCCAGCGGTTGCAGGATCTGATTCAGCTTGTTGGCGGCCAATGCGTTCTCTTCGACCACCAATATGCGCCCCGGTTCGAACCGCTCGACATCGACCACCGCCGACTCGCCCGGCAGGGAGGCAAGGCGGCCGTTGATTTCCTCGCGCAGCAGCCACTCATCGAGCGTGCGTTTCAGGCGGATCAGCGAGCGCAGCCGGGCGAACAGCGCCAGGTCATTGACCGGCTTGGTCAGAAAATCGTCAGCGCCGACTTCCAACCCGCGCAGCCGGTCGGACACATCGCTCAATGCCGTGACCATGACGATCGGGATATAGCGGGTTGCCGGATCGGATTTCAGCCGCCGACACACCTCAAGCCCGTCCATTCCGGGCATCATGACGTCCAGCAGTACGATGTCGGGAGATTCGCGCAGTGCGATCTCGAGCGCCGCGGGGCCGTTCGATGCGGTCAAAACCTCATAATATTCGCTCAGAAGCTTCGCTTCCAGCAGCCGAACGTTGACTTCGATGTCATCAACAACCAGCACCCGAGCTGACATCAAATTCTCTCTAGTTTAGAAAATGTTTCAGAGTCTGAATAAAATAGGCCACCGAAATCGGCTTGGCGAGATATGCCTCGCAGCCGCCTTCACGCATCTTTTCCTCGTCGCCTTTCATGGCAAAGGCGGTGACGGCGATGATCGGAATGGATTTCAGATCGTCATCCTCCTTGATCCATTTCGTCACTTCGAGTCCGGAGATCTCAGGCAGTTGAATATCCATCAAAATTAGATCGGGCCGATGTTGCCGGGCCAGATGCAGCGCCTCGATGCCATCTTTGGTCTGCAGCGTATTGTAGCCGTGCGCTTCCAAGAGATCGTGAAACAACTTCATATTGAGGTCGTTGTCCTCGACGATCAAAATCGTCTTACTCATCGGCATTTCCTTGCTGCAAAGCCGGCAATCCTCACAAAACCGTTCATGCCTGGAGGCACGACGGTGCCGCAACGCGACGTACGCGATGCCCTATCAGGGTTATGCAAGTAGGCTTAATAATTCGTAATGTTTTTCGGCATGTGCACGGTTTAACCCGGTTATCGATGAAGGTTTTGCTCCGATGATTCCTGCTTTGCGTATCGGCATCGATCTCGGTGGGACCAAGATCGAAGGCATCGCGCTCAATCCGGCGGGTGCGGTTCTCGCCCGGCGCCGCGTCGCGACTCCAACCGGCGACGCGCCGGCTACGATCATGGCGACAGTCGGGCTGGTCAGGGCGATCGAGCGAGACCTGTCTGCACACGGTACGGTTGGAGTCGGAACGCCGGGGGACCTTGTCTTCCGACGACCGGGTTGCTGCGGATGTGATCGTGCTCGGCGGCGGCCTCTCCAACATTGCCGGCCTCTATCAAGCGGTGCCGGCCCGCTGGGGGCGCTATGTGTTTTCGGAGGCAGTGACGACCCGGCTGGTTCCGCCGCGCCATGGCGATTCGAGCGGCGCGCGCGGGGCGGCCTGGCTCTGGCCGGGGTGATTGGCGCGCTTATGCCTCACCGAAGCCATAGAGACGGGCCGGGTTCTCGACCAGGATCAGATGACGGAGCCGCGGTTGGGGCACCCAGTGGGCAAGCAGATCGAGCAGATCGCCGTCATTGACCATCGGGCCGGTCATCGCCGTATGCGGCCAATCGGTACCCCAGACGAGCCGGGTCGGATCGGCTTCCACCAGCGCCTGGACGAAGGGAACCGTGTCGTGGAACGGCACGCCGGATGCCGAAACGCGATAGGCACCGGATAGCTTTACCCAGCACCGGCCGCGGCGCATCAGCGTCAAAAGGCTTTGAAAGCCCGGATGATCGATGCCGCTGGTAGCCGGCATATGACCCAGATGATCGATCACGATGTCGACCGGCAGCCGGGCCAACCGCGGCATCAGCGCCGGTAATTCGCGGACATCGAGCAGCAACTCCAGATGCCATTGCCGCGATTCGATCCGGCGCGCCAGCGCTTCCAGATGATCGAGCGATACACCGCCCTTGAACAGCATGTTGAGCCGAAGCCCTGTGATGCCGTCGCTGGCCAGGCTGTCCAACTCGGTCGCATCGGTGGTCTGATCGATGGCGGCGACCCCGCGCAGCATATTGCGGTGTCGCGCCAGAGCCTGCAACATGCAGCTATTGTCGGTTCCAAAGACGCTCGGCTGAACCAGCACGCCGCGCTTCAGTCCCAGTGTTTCGAGCATGTGGCGATAGGCGGCAAGCGGCGCTTCCGGCGGTGTGTAGCTGCGTTCGGCTTGCAGCGGGAACAGTGCAAGCGGCCCGATAATATGCGCATGGCAGTCGCAGGCACCCGGCGGCATCGCGAAAGAGGGCGGTCGAGGCTGGGGATCCGGGCTCAGGCAAAGCGGGGCGTCGTCTTGGACTGGCATCGCTCTCTCCTTTGGGCAGGGCTACTCCCAGCCGGCCCGTGCCATCACTTTTTCCGCTTCCGGGGTGAATCTTCCGAGCTTGGACAAGGCGGTCAGATCCATCTTGAAGGGGCCTAACGCGGCCAGCACCGCGGGCGCCGGGACATCGGGCCGGACGGGGTATTCGAAATCGGCGCTGGCGAATTTGGCTTGAATGTCCGGGCGCAGCAGGAAGTCGATCAGCGTCTGTGCGGATTTGGGGTGCGGAGCGCTTTTCAGCAAGCCCGCACCGACAAGATCGATCTGCGTGCCGCGATTGGTCTGATTGGGGAAGATCACCGCAAGATTGTCGACGATTTCCCGCTCGGTGACTTTGTCCGATGCAGCGAAACGCGCCCAGAACCGGGTATTGACGATGGCGACATCCGCCTCGCCGGCCGCAAGCGCCTTCAACTGGTTGCTGTCGCCGCCCTGGGGTGGACGGGCGAAATTAGCGACAATTCCCCGCGCCCATTCCTCTGCCGCCTCGGTGCCGTTGGCATCGATCAGCGAGGCGACGAGGGCGATGTTGTAAGGGCTGCTGGCCGAGCGGACGATGACCCGTCCATGCAGTTTTGGGTCGGCCAGATCCTCGTAAGTGGCGATTTCGGCCGCGTCCACCCGGTCTTTGTGCTCGACGATGACCCGCGCCCAATAGGCCAGACCGATCCAGCGGCCGGCCGGATCACGAAAATCGCGCGGGATCGACGGATCGACGGCTTCCATCGGAAGTTTTTGAAACAGCCCGGCCTCGGCCGTCCGCCACAAGGTGGCGCAGCCCGACGACACCAGCAAGTCGCCATCGGATTTGGCACCTGCCGCCTTCAATTTCTCCAGCAGTTCGTCGAAAGTGCCATCGACGATGTCGACTTTGACGCCCGTCTCTTTGGTGAAGGCATCATAGATTTGGGTGTCTTCGGCCTGATGACGATCGGAATAGACCGTGATCGAGGGAATGGGAGGCGCCTCCGCGGCACGGACGGCTTCGGGCACACCAAGCAGCATGATCAGGATGGCGAACGCGCCGGCCGAGCATCGCGGCGCCCCCGGTATTTGGGCGACCAAACGATAGCGCCGGGAAACACAACCCCCTTGATGCTGCATTGGCAAAACCGGAAACCCATCATCATCCGTAACGACGCGGATATGATAATGCAGAAATCGGCCCCCGGTAACCCATCTTGAACGGCGCTCGCACATTCGCATGGATCGGCCCGAGTTGGCCGAAAGAAATTTTAACGGAATGTAAATCAATTTCCCCAAAATACACGTATAGATTAATTATGTCATTTTTATTTTCATTTTTTGTGCGGGTAACAAACGTAATGCGAGTGTAATTTAAAACGTCTTCATCCGCCATGAGGTGACCTTCCTCGGGCAGTTCGTAGCGAACCGTAAAGTGGGAGGAAAAGCGTGAGCGAAATTCTTGACGTGGCCGTCATTGGCGGGGGCGTGGCCGGCACTTACAGCGCGTGGCGTTTGACCGGACCCCAGGGCTTGGCCAAGGGATCGGTAGGCCTGTTCGAATACAGCAACCGCATCGGCGGCCGCTTGTATACGAAAACCTTCCCCGGTATGCCCAATGTCGCGGCCGAATTGGGTGGGATGCGCTACATTCCGCCCGAACCGGGCAAGCCCACCTCCAATCAGCCCATGGTCTCGAATCTCATCGATGCCCTCGACCTGCCGCACCAGGATTTCCCGATGGGCAATCCGACATTGGGTCCGGATGGGAAACCAATCGGCGACAGCGAGAACATCATGTTTCTGCGCGGCGAGCATCTGCTGATGAAGCAGCAGGCCGACCCGGCGCGGGTGCCATATAATCTGTCGTGGAACGAGCGCGGCAAGACGGTGAACGAGCTTCAGGTGTTCGCCATGAATCTGCTGGTGCCGAACAACCAGAACCTGTCACTTGAAGAGTGGATGAATACCGAGGTCTATGGCCATCCGCTTTATACATATGGCTTTTGGAATCTGATGTCGCGGACGTTGAGTTCCGAAGCATATCAATTCATGAAAGACGCTGGCGGTTACGACGCCAATGTCGCCAATGCGAACGCGGTCCTGCAACTCCCCGCCACGGAATATGCCAGCACCGAGGGGTTCCGTGCCATCACCGGCGGCTATCAACGCCTGCCGCTGACGCTGGCTGCCCAAGCAAAGGAGCAGGGTGCGGCGGTCCATATGAACCGGCGACTGGCCAGCATCGCGCGAGACGCCAAGGGGACTTATGTCTTGACCTTTGCCGTCACCGAAACCTGTCTCGTCAAGGGCGATTTGGGCGGCGTCCATGAAGTGACCAAGGATGTCGACGGTGCCGAGCCGGTTATCGTGCGGGCACACGAGATCATTCTGGGCTTGCCCCGCCGCTCGCTGGAGCTAATCAAATGGAGCGGATGGCAGGAAAAGGGAGTCAAAACCCTGCTGACAAGTGTGCTGATCCAGGATGCCTTCAAGCTGTTGCTGGCCTATGACTATCCGTGGTGGCGGGCGATGAATTTGGTGGCGGGCCGGTCGATCACCGACCTTCCGGTTCGCCAGATCTATTATTTCGGGACCGAGGAAGACCAGCCCGCCGGCGAAAAGGGCAACATGCGCTCGCTGCTCATGGCATCGTACAACGACATTACCACGGTGCCGTTCTGGAAAGGTCTGGAGCATGCCGCGCCCTTCATCGGGCGTTTGCCGTCGGGCGTCCCTCCTGTGGAAACGCGCCGATCGGGCAGCGGCACTGAAGGGACTGCCATCCCGCTGGCGTCGAGCATCGCCACTGATTCCATGGTGACCAGTGCGCATCAGCAAATCCTGGCGGTGCATGGTCTGGTCGATGTCGATCAGCCTTACTCCGCCATCTATCATGACTGGTCGGATGACCCCTATGGCGGCGGTTGGCATGAATGGAAGGCGGGCATCCGGTACAACCAACTCATGCCCAAGATCCGCCAACCGATCGCCGACGAAGCCGTCTATATTTGCGGCGAGGCGTACTCCAACAATCAGGGCTGGGTCGAGGGCTGTCTGCAAACCGCCGAACATGTTCTACGCGATAAGTTTCACTTGGCTTGGCCGGAATATCTGACCGGGCTGGCCCCGAAAGAGATATTGGGGCCGTAGCATCATCGCGCGCACCGTCAATATTCCTTCCGAAAATCCGGAGTCCTGACATGCCACAGCCTCTTCGCCACTTTAGCGTCAGCGCCGATTTCACCATCAGCGACTATTTGATCGTCCGTCTCCACGAGATGGGACTTCGGGAGTTTTTCACCGTGCCCGGCGATTATGTCGCCGGCTGGTTCGATTACATCGACGACAAGACCCGCAATATTGGTTCGCAGATCGATCGCATCGGCTGCCGG
>JAXDMU010000533.1:0-18937 GCA_034665905.1 Aliidongia sp.
GTCGATCGGCGAAATCATCGCGCGGATCTGCCGCGATCTGGGCGTGACGCCGGATTGGGCGCGCTGGGTCGATGCCGACTGGGCGCGCGACGAGATGGCGACCAAGCCGCCCGGCTCACCCTATGCCACTTGGCCGCCGGTTCGGCCGGTCCCGGCCCGCAAACCGGCGGCGTCCGGTGCCCGACCCGCCGCGGCAACCGGGCCGCCATAACGGATGGGTTCTACCAGGATCGCTTTCCCCACCCTGCGCGGCATCGCGCGGGGTCGCCGCGCGTTTCGTCACCCGATAGAGGACGGGATCAGCGTTCGGTTTGCAACCACCGTGTGTTGGCGATGATCAGGGCGGCCAGCGCGCCGGCGGGCGTGGTTTCCGGCCGGTCGGCGCCGAGCACGGTGAATTCGAGTTCGCCCAGATCCGGCAGGCCCAGTTCCGGCGGCAATTCGCTCAAGCCGCGCGAGATCAGGCTGCGCGCCTGGGCGGTGACACCCAGCCCGGCTTCGGCCGCGGCGATCAGCCCGGTCAGGCTGCCGCTGGTACAGACGATCCGCCACGCCCGTCCGGCCCTCGCCAGCGCGTCGAGCACGGCCTTGCGGCTGATGCTGGGCTCCGGGAACAGCAGCAGCGGCACGGGAAGCTGCGCTTCGGGCAAGGCCAGCGGATTGCCGACCCAGGCCAGCGCCTCGCGCCGTACCAGCCGGCCGCGCTCGTCGCCCAGTCGGCGCTTGCCGAGCGCAAGGTCCAGTTGACCGGCATCGTAAAGCTCGACCAGCCGGCCGCTCAGCGCCACCTCCAGTTCGAGATCGACCGCCGGATGCCGCCGCGTGAAATCGCGCAGCAGCGCCGGCAGCCGGCTCGATACGAAATCCTCCGAGGTGCCGAAGCGCACCCGGCCATGCAGTTCGGCGGCGGCGAAATGGCGCCGCGCGCGATCATGCGCCTGCAAGATGATCTCGGCATGGGTCAAGAGCGCGTCGCCGTCGGCGGTCGGCGTGACCGAATGGGTGTCGCGCACGAACAGCCGCCGCCCGATGCTCTGTTCCAGCCGCGCGATATGCTGGCTCACGGTTGGCTGACGCAGATTGAGCCGCCGCGCGGCCTCACTGAAGCTGCGGGTCTCGGCGACCAGTTTGAAGCTGGTCAGCAGGATCGGATCGAACATCGGTCACGCTCATCATGTTTTGTGATGACAATAACAATATTAATCGCTCTACACAATGAATGCCGCTGCTGCTAAGTGAAGCTGATCGTCGCACAAGGATGCCGCTCATGACCCGCCTCAAGCAGTTCCTGCCAGATCGCTTCACCCTGCTGATGCTGGCGACGGTGGCGCTTGCGACCTTGCTGCCGGGACGCGGCAGCCTTGCTGTGGGCGTCGAACTCGCGGCCAAGGCGGCGATCTTCCTGCTGTTCTTTCTGCATGGCGCGCGGTTACCGCGGGAAGCGGCACTTCAGGGGCTGACCCATTGGCGCCTGCATCTCACCGTGCTGGTCCTGAGTTTCGTCATCTTCCCGTTGATCGGGCTGGCACTTCACGCGGCGTTGCTGAGCACGCTCGGCCCGGTGCTGGCGCTGGGCATTCTGTTCCTGTGCACGCTGCCCTCGACGGTGCAGGCGTCGATCGCCTTCACGGCGATCGCCCGCGGCAATGTCGCCGCGGCGGTGTGCAGCGCCGCGGCGTCCAACCTGCTCGGTCTTTTCCTCACCCCGGCGCTGCTCGCCCTGCTGGCCGGGACCACCGGCCAGACCTGGTCGGCCGGTACGGCGGCCAACCTGGTCTGGCAATTGGCGCTGCCGTTCGTCGCGGGTCAGATGCTTCACACGAGGCTCGGGCCGCTGCTGATCCGGTACAAGGCGCCGATGACGATCGTCGATCGCGGCTCGATCCTGCTTGTGGTCTATTCCGCGTTCAGTGCTGCGGTCCTCGGCGGCCTGTGGCAGCAATTGCCGGCGGCCAAGCTCGCCCTGCTGCTCGCGGTCTGCATCGGCCTGCTGGCGTTGATCATGGGCATTGCGATTTTCGGCAGCCGGATGCTGGGCTTCTCGCGCGAGGATGAAATCGCGATCCTGTTCTGCGGTTCGAAGAAGAGCCTGATCAGCGGCCTGCCGCTGGCGAGCGTGCTGTTCCCGGCGGCCAGTGTCGGTGTGCTGGTCGTGCCGCTGATGCTGTTCCATCAGGTGCAACTGATCGCCTGCGCCGTGCTCGCGCGGCGCTATGCAGGGCAGCTCGACACGCGGCCGGAAGCCGCTACAGAGGTTCGGATCGCGGCTTGATCGCGGCGGCGGGATAGGCCGGTTCCGGGGCAGGGCGCTCGGCCGGCGTGGGCAGCAGGGACCGCCAATTCGGCACCTTGCCGAATTCGATGAAGCGATAGGACATGGCGCCGATCGCGACGAGCAAGGCCAGATAGACCGGCAAGGTCCGCGTGAGACCGTCGAGCGGTGCGACATCGGCCGCGAAGACATGACGCAGCACCGGCTGATGCCAGATATAAAGGCTGTAGCACATCATCCCGATCAACTGGATCGGCCGGTTCGCGAAGGTCGCATGCAGCAGGCCGCCGCGCAGTGTCAGCAACCCGGCGGTCAGCAGCGCCATGCCCAGCGTGATCGCGTCGATGAACAGGATTGCGGCGACCGCCGATCCGGTCTGCTTGGCCAGAATCGATGCAACGATCACCAGCACGCCGGCCGTTGCTACCAACCCCGGCTGACTCAGCCGGCGCGGGCGCCCGGCGGTGTTGGCATGCCACTGCGCAAGTACCATCCCGGCGGCGAAGACTTCCAGATGGGCGGTCAGTCCGTTCGATAGCGGCAGAACATCCCAAACGAGACCGAGCGTCCGCGAACCGCAGCCGATCGCGGTGCTGAGGGCCAGGAAGCGCCAGGCGCCCAGCCCGCGCAAACTGATGACCACGAACGGAAACAGGATGCTGAACCAGATTTCGACGCCGAGCGACCAGAGCGGCGGATTGAGCCAGGGTTCGAAACCGTGATCGACGAAGGGAAACAGCACGAACCCGATCGACAGCAACTCGGCGCCCAATTTCTCGCCGGTCGGCGGGGCCTGATTCATCACCAGGCAGAGCAGCGAGGCGAAATAATAAAGCGGCAGCAGCCGGGCAGCCCGATGCTTGTAAAAGCCCCAGGCCTGAGCCGGCGTGCCATGCGTCGCGCGACCCTGTGCATAGGGCAGGTACAGCACGAAGCCGGACAGCACGAAAAATAACTGCACCCCGATCCAGCCATAGGCGAGGAAAAACCCGCCGGTCCGTGCCATGTCGCCGGTCTTGAAATACAGTCCGAACAGATGATGCCACACGACCGCGAGAATCGCGAAACCGCGCAGGCCGTTGATGATTTCGAGCTTGGCGCGCATCGATCGCTCAGGCAACTTGGGCCGGGACCGACGGGGCGACGCCGATCCCCAGGATGCCGAGCAGTTCCACCGTCAATCTGCTCTGGTCGAAGTGCTCGCGCACGAAACTGCGGCCGGCGCGGCCCATCGGTGCCCAGCGTTCCGGATGCCGCGCCAGTTCGATCATCGCTGTGGCGAGAGCATCGATATCGCCTTCTGGCACCAGCACGCCGCTCTCGCCGTTGCGGATGCCTTCGGGAAAGCCATTATGATCGCTGGCGATCACCGGCAGCCCCATGGCCTGGGCTTCCTGCAAGACCAGCCCCTGTCCTTCGACATCGCCGCTGGCCGATGCGGTGCTGGCGAGCACGAAGATGTCCGCGTCGTCGGCCTGCCGCGCTACCGCCTCCTGGCTGCGCCGGCCCAGCAGCGTTACTGTCTCGGTCAAATTCAGCGTCGCGATCAGCGCGTCGAGCCCGGCACGCAACGGCCCATCGCCCACGATGGCGAACTCGGCGGCGATGCCGGCATCAAGCACTTGGCGAAACGCGTGGAGCGCCAGAGCATGCCCCTTTTTCTCGACCAGCCGGCCGATGCTGAAAAATCGTACCGGCCGATCCGGTGCGGCGTAACGGACACGGTAGTGGAATCGGCTGGGAAACAGGCCGACCGGCAGAGTCACGGTCCGCGCGGCCGGCGCGCCGATCTCCAGGATGCGTCGGCGCGTGTAATTGGTGTTGGCGATGAACAGATCGCCCTCGGCGAAGAGCCGCTCGAAGATGGCCGCGCCGTGCGCCTGAACCACCTCCGAGAAATCATAACCGTGACAGAAAGTCAAGATTCGGCCGCTCAGCAGCCCGGTATCGCGCAGCCAGACACCGAAATCGCCATTCGGGGCGAAATGGCAGAAAATGTGATCGAATGCCATCGGCTGGCCGGCGAGCGCGGTCGCCGCCTTGATCAGCCGCACCACGCCATAAGGTCCCGGCGCGGCGCCCAGCCGGCGTAACGCGCCCACCACACGCAGCGCAGCCCGCGGCCGGCCCAGTACCCCGAGCAAGTCGAGCCAGCGTCGTCGCGACGGCCGCGGTACGGGCAGGTAGATGATCCGCGCTTCGGCCAGGATCCGCCGGGTCGCGGCATGGGTGATCTCCGCCGTGCCCCGGCCGGACGCGAGAATGACCACCTCAATGCCCAGGTCGAGCAGTGAGAGGATCTGATTCTCGATGAACGTCTCGGACAATGCCGGAAAGCGATCGGTCAGGATGGCGATCCTCATGGGCGGCGTCCCGGCTGACCGACCACGGCAAGACCGCTGGGCGACGCGATCGGTGACGGCCGCAGCCGGGCTTCCAGCCGTTCCAGCCGCGCGGCAATGCGGAAATACCGCGCCTTGCCCGTGCCGAACCTGGCCAGCGCCAGCAGCGTCAAGCGCTTGGCCGACCAGGGCTTGGCCCGCCAGAGTGCCGCGAATTGCCGTCGGGCATAGCCGGGCCGGTCGAGCTGCATGAAAATCTCGCCGAGATTCGTGCGGAACAACGCGGAATCGACCTGTCCAGCTTTGAAGGGGCCGCGCAGATGCGTTCGATACAATTGCCGATAGCCCGACAGCCTGGCATGGCCGTTGGTGCTGATCCGGCCTTCGCGCGCGACATGCACATGCGTCAGCGGTTCGGGCACGCAGACGAAGCGCGTATGTCCGGCAAGCCGAATCCACAAATCCCAATCCTGGCACGAGGCGAGGCTGCGGTCGAAGCCGCCGATCTGTTGCAGCAGCGTGCGGCGGGCCAGCATGCACGAGGTCGAGCCGACCAGATTGTGATTGAGCAGCGCCCGGCGCAAATCGCCGCCTTCGACTGCGCGACTGACGGCGCAGAGCTTGCCATCCTCGGCATAGCTGGCGATGCCGGTATAGCTCGCACCATATTCCAGTCCAGCCGCCTCCAGCGCTGCGAGTTGCTTGGCGATCTTGTCCGGTTCCCATTCGTCGTCGCTGTCGAGAAAGGCAACGAAATCGCCCCGCGCCAGCGTGATACCGTGATTGCGCGCCGCCGCGGCACCCTCGTTATGGCCGAGCGAAATCACGGTCAACGGCACGGCGCAGCCATCATGATCGATCGTGCCCAGCGTATCGTCGGTCGAACCGTCATCGACCACGATGATTTCGAGCGGTCGATGGCTCTGCCGTATCACGCTGTCGAGGGCACGGGTGATCGTGGCGACGCGGTTGTAGGTCGGAATCACGACCGATACGAGCGGATGGGCAGTCATGGTGTTTTCCCTCACTTTGTTCTCTCGTCACGCCCGTGCGCGAATCAGTCCAGCCAGTTGCACGACATCGCCGCGCCGGAAAATCAGGTTCAAGGCGCCGTAGATCGCCGCCCCGATCGCGATTTGCAGTACCAGCACGGCGAAGCCCGGTGCCGGACTGGCCAGTCCGATCTGGCGGACGATGCCGGCCATGGCGAGGGCTATTGCGATCGGCGGCAGTACGGCAGTCGCGTACTCGCGCGCGACCGGCCCCAAAATTGGCCGGATCAGCCAGAAATAGACCATCGGCACGGCGGCGATGTTGATGGCACAGAGCAGCCAGGTCGCCGGAATCAGGCCGAGCGTGGCGAGGCCGGCGGCATAGAGCGGAAGTTGCATCCCGCCTTGCACCAGCGACCAGTAAAAGGATCGGTCGGCCCGGCCGACCGCCAGCACGAGCGAGCCGACCGGGTTGTTGATCGTGCGGGCGACCGCGATCAGCGAACAGAGTTCGATGAGCGGAATCGCCGGCGCCCAACGCTCGCCCAGCAGCAGCGGCACGGCGATCGGTGCCACCGCCGCACAGCCCAGCAGCAGCGGAGCATTGGTCGTGGTCAGCAGTTTCGCGACGACGAGGAAGCCGCGCTTCAGGGCCGACGGATCGTTCTGCTTGCGGGCGAAGACCGGAAAGGCGACTGACGTGATGATCGGGTTGATCCGGTAGACCGGTTCGACCACCAGCAGCCACGCCATGTTGTAATAGCCCAGCGTCTGCGGACCCATCAGCGCGCCGATCAGCAATTGATCGAGCCGCGTGTTGAGGTAATTCACCGCCCGGTCGCCGACCTGATAGAGCCCGAAATGGACGAAGCCGCGGATCTCGCCATAGCGCAGGCGCAAACGCACACGCAGGAGATCGCGGCCGCAGAGCCACAGGAACAGACTGCGCGCCGCCGCGGTCAGCAATTGCGCGAGCACCAGCGCATAGATGCCGAAACCGGCCGCCAGAAGCAGCACGGCACCGGCGACGCCCAGCAGATTGGCGCCCAGATCGACCCGCGCCAGCTCGTTGAAGCGCAACTCACGTTGAAGCAAAGCCTGGAAGCTCTGCGCGATCGGCGCCACGGCGAAGTTCAAACCGGCCAGCAGCAGCATGCCGAGCAGGCGCGGCTGGCCATAAATTCCGGCGACGAGCGGGGCGGCGAGGCCGACCAGACCGGCGATCGTCAAGCCGAACAGCACGTTGAACCAATAGAGGCTGGATAATTGCCCGTCGCTGGCACCTTGCTTGGCGATGATCGCCTGGCTGATTCCGGCATCGGCGAACAGCCAGGCAAAGCCCAGGACCAGATTGACCAGGGCATAGAGGCCGAGATCGACCGGCGGAATCAGGTGGGCAGCCAGAAGTGTCACGGCGAAACGGGCGCCAAGATTGGATATCGTGCTGGCGGCCGTCCAGCGAACAGAGCGAAGGGCCGCGAGGCGCAGACTCATCGTGCCCCGCCTTTCATGGTGCGTTCGCGAACCGCGGTGTCGAACATTCCTGTCGTCCTCAATGCCCCGTCAATCCGAGATAGCGGAGAATAAACACTGCACCCTGCCCAATAAATCCCCGGCATGCTCTGTGGCATTGTTGAGACTTTAACGCTCCACGAAACTAGCGGTACCACAAGATGTTAATGTCGCTTCGGGCGACGGCGGCTGGTTTCACGGCCGTCGTTGAAACACTATTTGAGGTAAAGCGATGCCGGAGACGTCTATTGACCAAAATTCAAGATTGAATGCGCTGTTGCAAAATTCGATCTTACGGCCGGTCGCGCGCGCGCTGATCAACCCGCTGAGGGCGCTGCGACGGCAGATGCGGTTTCCCGGCTCTTCCTCCTATTGGGAAGAACGCTACCGTGTTGGTGGCACCTCGGGCGCCGGTTCCTATGGCCGGCTGGCTGAATTCAAGGCGGAAATCCTCAATGACTTCGTGTTGCAACATAAAATCTCCTCGGTCGTGGAATTCGGCTGCGGCGATGGCGCACAACTGGGGCTGGCGCGCTACCCGGATTATGTCGGCATCGACGTCGCCACGAGTTCGGTCGCGCTGTGCCGCACGCGCTTTGCCGAGGACGCGAACAAGCGCTTCCATCTGGCCGATGAATTGTCGTCCTCGTTCGGCCGCTTCGACCTCGCACTGTCGCTCGACGTCATCTACCACCTCGTCGAGGACAAGGTGTTCGACGCCTATATGAGAGGGCTGTTTGCCCATAGCGACCGGTTCGTCGCGATCTATGCCAGCAATACCGATCGCAAAACCGACTCGCCCCATGTCCGCCATCGCCATTTCACCCGCTGGATCGATATTCACGCGCCGCGCTGGCAGCTGTGGCGACATGTGCCGAACCGCTATCCGTTTGATCCGGCCCAGCCGGATGAGTCGTCCTTCGCGGACTTCTACTTTTTTCACCTCCACCCCGAAGATCAGCGGCCGTAACCGCTATAGAGATCCTGATCGGAGCCCCGGTTGGGCACCTTGGTCAGGACGATGCCGGCCGGCAGGTCGGGGTGCAGAGACAGGCGGCGCATCGCCTCTTGCACCATCCGGCGGCGGGTGCGCCGCCATGACACGACCAGCGCCACGGCGTCGGCAGCGCGCGCCAGCACCATGGCGTCCGGTACGCGCATGATCGGCGGGGAATCGATGACGATCAGATCGTAGTCCGACCGGGCGTCGGCTACGATCGACGACAGCGCTTCGGAATTGAGATAGGGCGAGACGCGGGGCGTGGTTTGCGGGGCTGCCAGATAATCGAGCCCGCTGACCGCGTCGATTTCGACGGCGTTGCGCCAGCGCTGCGGCTGTTCCAGAAAGATCGGCAATCCTGGTTCGGTCGGGCGGGACAGCGTGTCCTTGAGCACCGGCCGCCGGAAATCGCATTCGATCAACAAAGTGCGGCAGCCGTCGCGCGCTGCCAGCCTCGCCAGTGCCAACGCGAAGCTGGTCTTGCCCTCGCCGGGCACGACCGAGGTGATCAGCAGCACCTTGAGCGGCGGCCGGAACGCAGACCAGCGCATCTTGGCGCGAAAGGCACGCAAGGTTTCGGCCAGCGGCGAGCCGGGCTGATCGATCACATAGGCCGGCGGCAGGAATTTCCGGCCGCGCTGCCACACCAGCGGGATCGCCGCTAGACCGGGAAATCCCGAGCGCCGCCGGACTTCTTCGAGGCTCTCGAAGCCATGATCCAACTGGTCGTGGATCAGGGTACCGACGATGGCGAGCAGCAGGCCGCCGAAACCGGCCAGCAGGGCTAGCAGGCCGGTACGGGGGCTCGATGGCCTGACCGGTACCAGCGCTAGCGAAATCGGCCGTGCGTTCGCCTGCTGCTGATCCTGCGGCTTGGCGGTCTGGGCCACGCGCAGCATGAACTCCTCGTAGATCTTGCGCTTGCTCTGGGCATCGTCGTTGAGCCGCTGGAGATGGTCGGCCTGATCGCTGCTGCCCGATGCGGTCTTGCGCAGCGCGGTGAGCCGGTTGTCCAGTTCCGACTCGCGCTGCTGGGCGACCCGGACCTGCCCGTGCAGCGAGGTTACGACCTTGCCGATTTCGCGCTGGATCGCGCCGCGAACTTCGCGCAGTTGCTCTTCGGCGGCGCGCCGGGTCGGATGAGACGGGCCCAGGCGGCTCGCCAGATCGGCCACATTGCGCGCGGCTTCGGATTCCTGTGCGCGCAACTGCTGGATCACTGGCGAGGCCAGCACATCGGCATTGGACGCCGTACCACCGGAACCGGCCTGGCGGGCATGAGCCTCGGCTGCCGTCCGATCGGCGCGTGCGAGCGCCAGTTGGGTGTTGATGTCGGCCACTTGCTGGGCCGCAACGGTGCCCTGGGCCGTGGTGATGAGGCCGGTCTCGTTGCTGTAATCCTGCACGGCTTTTTCGGCCGTCTGCATATTGCGGCGCAGTCCGTCACCTCGTGCCGCCAGCGAATGGTCGGCGGCGACCGTTGCTTCGACGTTCTCGGCGATATATTGCTCGAGATAGGTGTGGATCAGTGTATTGACGACGGCTGCTGCGAGCGCCGGATCCTCGCTCTGGTACTTGATGTTGATGACGTAGTCACGGCCGTCATTGATCAGGTTGAGATTGCGTTCGAGCGTCGCTTCGACATCTGTCTCGATTGCCGACGCTTCGTCGCGCGGGCCGCCGACATCGGGATGCAGCAGCGCGCTGATCCAGGGACGAGGATCGAGTTTCGCCCAGATCGAATTGTCTCGCGTGCGCAAACGCGGATTGAACTCGGGCAATTGATCGAGATGGAGCTTGTTTGAAACCGTCTGAAACACGTTGCGCGAGTTCATCGTCGCCATTTCGCTGCGCACCAGCGCGCTGTCGCCGGTCGGCGTTACCAGCGTCTCCAGTTCGGGAATCGACAATTTCCGGTTGGCGATGACGACGGCGCCGTCAGCGGTGTATTTCGGGGTCAATTGCCGGGCGATCAGGACCGTTGCGGCAACGGCCACCAGCATCGTTGCGACGATCATCCAGCGCCGCCGCCAGAGCCGGGCGCTCAACCCGACAATGCTCAGTGTGCTTGGCTCCTGCGACATCGGCTCAATCTCCGGCATCCGGTGATCGGTCGAAAGCGCAGAGCGGTAGACGAGCGAAGGCGGGCGGGTTTGGTGGTTCGCAGCGTCGGTCATCTCAAAATCCTGGTCGTTGGAACACGAAACGCGTCGGGGACGGCGGCCGGCCACCGATAAGTTGGTGCCGGCTGCAAACGTTCGAGGAGCACCGGAGGTTTCATCGCGGCTGCCGCGCGTGATTGTTTGTCGCCGCCGGGAGTGCTCCGGCGTAGGCCGGTGTTGGTCTTCAACGCGTGGAGGGAGCAATGGTTGGCATGACTATGGATATTTTCGCCCGAGAGTTGCCGAACCAACGAAACCGGCCCTGGTCGCTTGTCTCACTGACTGTCGCCGCGATGCTGATCGCGACGCTGTTTCTGACCCGGTTCGCCCTGACGCTGGGCGAGCGCGAATTGTCGTTTCCACTGGTCGTCGTGTTGCTCGGGACCGCCGTCCTGCTCGTGACCGGTGCTGTGACGATCAGCCCGACGCGGGCCTTGCTGTTCGGTACCGCGATGGCGGCGATGCTGGCGGCGAGCGTCTTCGGCGGTGCCGTCAGAGTGTCCTGGGCTTCCTACCTCAATGTCGTGCTGCTCTATGCCTGCTACATGACCGTGGCGCCGGACGATTTCGAGTTCGCGCGCGCGATCCGGCTGTTTCGCCTCTTCATGGTGGTGATCGCGATCGCCGGCATCGTGCAGTTTTTTGCCCAGGTCGCCATACGGGGGCCGACGCTCTTTACCTTCAACGGCATTTTCCCGGCCCAGATCATCAGCCATGGTTTTAATTACGTGATCCCGGTACCGGGCTTGGGCGGTCTGAACAAGAGCAACGGGTTTTTTCTGGTCGAACCCTCTAGCTTCTCGCAACTCACCGCGTTGGCAATCATCATCGAGCTGGAATTCTTTCGGCCATCGTGGCGGCTTGGCCTGTTCGGTGCCGGTCTCGTGCTGTCCTTTTCGGGCACCGGACTGCTGCTGTTCGTGGCGATCGTACCGCTTTACATGATCCGGCGCGGCTGGGGCGGGCTGCTGCTGCTGGGCGTGCCCACCGCACTTGCCGGCGCTGCCTTGCTGGCCGGTCCTAAGCTCGCCGCCCTGCTGGGGCGGGTCGGTGAAATCGGCTCGGACCAGTCGAGTGCCTTCGCCCGCTTCCTGTCGCCGTTCTATCTGTTCGATCAATATCTCTTCCCGAATCTCGACACGACCCTTTTCGGCATGGGGCCAGGGTCGATCGAACCGTTCTTCAAGAAGGCGGCCTACCAAATTCATGATCCGACCTGGGGCAAGCTGGTTTTCGAATATGGGTTGGTCGGCGCAGCACCGTTTTTGATCTTCGTCATGCATTGTTTCTTTGCTGGCACCCGGTCGATCTGGCTGAGTTCCGCGCTTTTCCTCAATTACCTGATCCTGGGCGGCAATCTGGTCGATGCGCGGGTCCAGACCCTGATCCTGGTGCTGGTCGTGCTGCAAAACCGGCCGGCCGATATCAGGCACGCACAGGCTGCGGCGGCGCGCGCCAATCGAACACCCTCTTGGCCAGGCGAGTCAGCGCCGGATAATGACGCTCGAACAGAAACCAGAACCCCAGCGCCACCGCATTGGCAGTAGCGAACAGGGTGGCGAACAGGGCCGGATCCCAATGCGTGGCGCTGGGCACGCACAGTTTGAACCAGGCCAAGATGGTGTAATGGGTCAGGTAGAGCGAATAGCTGTAGCCCGCGAGCCGGTCGAACGCCCAGGCGACGATCCCAGGCGCCGACTGCCGGAAGGTCCCCAGCAGGAAGAAGAGACTGAACAGAACAAAGCCGGTCAACATGGCGAATTGCAGCTCGTAAACCTGAAGCCCGGTCGCCAGAACATGGCCGAAGAGCGCCACCAGCGAAACCAGCGTCACCGCGGCCCAGCAGAGGCGGGCATGGGTTCGGGTCGCTAGCCGCGAGAACTCGGCCAGCCGGTGCCGCAGCAGCGCCACCCCGGCGCCCAGCGCCCAGACGAAGGTCAGGCAATGCCCCACCCCGGCCATGGCGTTATAGAGCGGTACGATCCCCAAGGCCGACAGCACCGCGATCTCGCGCAATCCCAGGCGGCGACGCCGAATGACGCGAAAGACCAGATAGCCGAAGCCCAGATAGATCCACCATTCTACGGCGACGGTCCAGAACGGCCGCCCCGAGCCAAAGGTCTCGATGAACCAGGGCTGCTCGCCCACGCCGAGCCGGCGCAGAATCTGAAAGACCGGGTATTCCTGGAGCATCAGCAGGTTGCCGATCCAGGTCAGCGGCGAGTCGCTGGCGTGAAAGGCGTAGGCGGGCAAAGCCTGCACCGTCGCATCGACCGCGGCCACCAGCAGCAAGGCCGGCACATAGGCGGAGAAAATCCGGCAGAACCGCTCGATGACGAAATGGCGATAGCCATATTCCGGCTGCTGGAGCTTCTGAAACGCGCTCGATGTGATGAGAAAGCCCGAGAGCAGAAAGAAGATCAGCACCCCGAAGGTTTCGATATGGCCATCTTGCTCCAGCCCGGCCAGGCAATAGCCGCTGGCATGCCCGATCAGCACGATTTGGGCGGCGCCGCCGCGGATCAGGTTCAGATAGGTGATTTGCAGCGGCGCCAGCCGCACGGACGTCGCCATTCAACGCGCTCCACTACCGAACGTCCCGGCCATGAGCGGCCAAGCGCTGCGGCAGGCCCGCTTTAGCGCCTTGCCCGGGCGCAGCGATGCCGCGACCGCCAGATAGCATCCGGCCTGCACCGGCCGATCGGCCATCAAGGCGGCCGAATAGCGGCGATAAAGCTGATCCGACCAGGCAAGCAATTGGGTTCGAAGGCGCCTGCGAAGCGGTTGACGTTGCTCGAACATTTCGAATTCGGCGAACGTCAGAATCGGCCGCCCGGCCTGTGCCGCATAGAAATTATGATAGATGCAGCGCGTCATGTGGAATTGCTGCGTGGATTTTCTCCCGGACACCGAGCCCGGCCGGATCCGGTACTGCATCAGCACCTCCGGTTGGATAAGAATCGGTGCGCCGGTCGCCAGCATGCGGGCGAAGAGATCGACATCCTCGCAAGGCTCGCACTCCGGACGGTAGCCGCCGAGCCAGAGCGCCAGATCGCGGCGGTAGAGCATGGTCGGATGGGTAAAACTCAACGGCTCGTGCGCCGCCAGGAACCGGTTCAACTCGTCGCGGTCGCGCGGCAAAGGCCGGCGCGTGCCGCGTCGCTGGCCCGTCATATCGATGATGTCGTAGCAGCAGCCGCAGGCCGCGAGGTCGGGATTGGCGTCAGCGAAGGCCAACTGGCGGCGCAGCCGGTTCGGCAGCATGATGTCGTCGGCATCAAGCCGGGCGATCCAGGGCGCCTGCGCCGCGGCGAGGCCGGCATTGAGTGCGCGGCTGATACCGCCATTGGCCCGCGTCACGATGCGGAATCGCCGGTCGTTGCGTGCGTAGTCGGCCAGAATGTCGGGGGTCGCATCGGTCGAGCCGTCATCGACCACGATGCATTCGAACGCGTCGAGGCTCTGCCGTTGCACGCTGTCGAGCGCCGCCGGGAGCAGCGAGGCTTCGTTGAAAGCGGGAATGACGACGGAGACGCGTGGGATCAGGCCATTCATGGCGGTTCGTTCTCTTTCTCTGGGCACGGCACGATGCAAACCATTTAAACAAGTTCCTGACGAGTCCGCTCCGCCGCGGCCGCCCGTCCCCAAAAGGACACAAGCCGGCGATCGATCCGGCGGATCGATTGCGTCACGGTTCCGTTCCTTTCGGGTGCGGCTGGTGGCAGCCGGGGGGAGAGTCGAGACGTGTCAAACCGGGTACTTTTAGTCAGTTCGGCCGATACAAAATTCTTTGCGCTGCTGCGCGAAATGATCTGCTCCCTGGAGCGGCTGCCCAAACCGGGACTGGGCGATTACCAACTCGCCGTGTTCGATCTGGGGCTTTCACCCGAGGACCGGCTGTGGCTTGAGGCGCGCAACGCCCAAATCGCCATACCGCGACCGCATGACGGCCTCGGTTCGGCCGACCGTCCGCTGGAGTTGGCCTTTCTCGTCCGGCCTTATCTGCGCGAGTATTTTCCGGGCTACGACATCTATCTCTGGATCGATTCGGATGTCTGGCTGCAAAGCCCCGACATGCTGCGTGCCCTGATCGACGGCGCGGCGCGCAAGGGCATGGCGATCGCCCATGAGAGCGAGCGTGGCTATCGCTTTCAGCGCAGCTTGTTTCTATGGACGGCCAAGCATTTCCTGCTGGGCTACGGCGTCCTGCGCGGCACGTGGCTTTTGACGCGGCCGCATCTCAATGCCGGGCTGTTTGCGATCCGGGCCGATGCGCCGCACTGGCAGGCCTGGGCCGAGCGCTACCGGGCGGCGATCCGGCGTACCGGCAAGCTGACGCCGCACGATCAGTTCGCGCTCAATCAGGCGATCTATCAGGATCGGCTGCCGACCGAAATCCTCCCGGCCAATGCCAACTGGATCTGCGACCGCGGGGTGCCGATGTGGCACGACGAGCGGCAGGAATTCTGCGAACCCTATCCGCCCTATCGCGCGATCGCAGCACTGCATCTGGCCGGGCCGGGCAAGCGCACGGTCTATCGCATCCAGCGCACCGGCGGCAGCGTCTTCAACGCGATGATCCGCTTCGGCATGGCGCCGCCCTGATCATGCATGTCGCTCTCATCGACCCATCGCTTTTCACCCTGCCCTATGATCTGAAACTGACGGAGGGGCTGGAGGAAGCCGGCCATCGCGTCGATCTATTCGGCAGCGCCGTGCCGGCCGATCAAGCGAGTCCGGCACCGCTGCGCCCCCATTTCTACGGCGAACTGGCGGCACTCGGCGCCGAGCGCTGGCCCGCCGGGCTGGGCAAGGCGGCCAAGGGACTGGCGCATCTGCGTGGCATGTGGCGCCTGGTGGAGACGCTGGAGCGCGAGCGGCCGGACATCATCCATTTCCAATGGCTGCCGCTGCCGATCGTCGATCGTGCCTTTCTGGCCAGGCTCAGGCGGATCGCACCGCTGATCGTCACGGCGCACGATTCCGAACCGTTCAACGGCAATGCCGGGGCGGCACTCCAGCAGTACGGCGCGATCGAAAGTCTGGGTCGGTTCGACCGGATCATCATCCATACCGAACAGGCGCGGGCACGCCTGACGGCCCACGGATTGGCCCCGGCCAAGCTGTGCAAGATAGCTCACGGCTTTCTGGATGGCGACGAACCGGCCCCGCCGCCGCGCGGCGGCGACGGACCGGTGCGTTTCTTGCTGTTCGGCAAGGTGAAGCCTTACAAGGGAGCCGATCTGCTGATCGAGGCGGTGCGCCGGCTGGCTCCCGAGATCCGGGAACGCTGCGAGATTCTCATCGTGGGCAAGCCCTATATGGACACAAGAGCGTTGGTCGCGGCGGCCGCGGATCTAGGCGGTGCGGTGCGCTGCGATTTTCGCTTCGTTCCCGATGCGGAAATGCACACGATGTTTGCCGCTGCCGACGTGCTGGTCTTTCCCTATCGCGAAATCGACATGAGCGGCGTGCTGATGGCGGCACTCAAGACCAGTCGGCCGCTTCTGGCCTCGCGCATTGGCGGATTTGCCGAATTGCTGGAGGATGAGCGGCACGGGCTGCTGGTCGCCCCCGGTGATATCGACGGGCTCGCGGCGGCGATGACGCGCCTCGTTTGCGAACCAGAAACGCGCATCACGATGGCAGCGGCGATCTGCGATCTGGCCGGTTCGATCCCAAGCTGGCGCCAGATTGCCGAGACGACCGCTGACCTTTATCGCCACGCTAGAAGCCAAAACCTTCCCAAGGTTGCTTGAAATGTATAAAATTTTAGAAGTATTTCTAGTATCTAATCAGTATAGATTCAGTTGCTGTTAATCGTTGTATTTTATATCCCATCCCAGGAAACGCCCCGGTGCTGAGAAGAATCTCAATCTTCACTGCAAGCTCCTGACTTACAGCCGCTAAAAGCGGTTGCCGGAGGCGTTCGACTTGAACGTCAGCCATGGAGATGGGAATTTGAAGCGATTGAATCGGGGGACACGCGCGGCGATGTTGGGCGTGGCGGCGATGATGGCGGGGAATGCAGCTATCGCGCAGGGAGTGACGAGCGGCGGGTTTTTGGGGATCTATGCTCCGGGCAATGGCGGCGTGTCGGCTCCGGCATTCGAGCGGCGAGACGTTCGCCTCGATTTCGTCTGGACTGCGGCCGGGCCGGGCGGTTCACCCTCGCCGGCATTCGACAGCCGGGGGTGGGGCGGATTCTCGGCGCGCTGGGACGGGCTGGTCGTCGCAACGACCAGTGAAACCTATCAGTTCTTCCTCAATGCCGGCGGGAGTGCCGATCTGCTGATCCGGCCGGCGGGAGCCGCGGCCTGGAACGTTTTGGTGCCGATGTCGAACGGCGCCGTCACGACCCAAGCCAGTCTGGCACTGGTCGCCGGCCAGCTTTATGAAATCCAGCTCGATTATGTCCAGCCGAGCGCAACCGGCAATCTCAGCTTGGCCTGGGCGAGCCCGAGCGTCCCGCGGCAGATCATCGAACCGGCCACGCCGATCGGCATCAACGCGCCGGCCCTGATGGCGGGCGAACCGGGCAATATGCTGGCCGACGTGGCCCAGGAAGCCAGCGCGTTCGCCGGTTATTCCAATCAAACCGTCACCGTTCCCCTCGATGTGAACGGCTGGCCCCTGACCGATGCCAGTCTGCCGCTCTGGACCAGCGGGCGCGAGATGAACGGCACCTACAATATCAGCTTCACCGGTCAAGCGACGCTGACCGATTGGGCCGGGATTGGCAGCTTCTCGGTCAAGGGCGTGACCTCTGGCACCATGCTGCCGTCGGGTACCGGCTACGATCCCACCACCAACATCACCGCCGCGCAATGGACGGTCTCGGCCACCGCCGCCGGTGCGGCGAGCCTCGGTTTCGGCCAGACGCGCCGCTCGGCCCAGGCGTCGGTCGGTTCCGGCATCACCGGACTGCATATCATGCGGCCGCTTCAGCCCGGCGCCACGCAGAGCCATCCTGCCGGCGCGGTGATCGGCACGCAATTCGAGGCGTTTGCCGCCGGTTTTACAGGCATTCGCTTCATGGATTATCTGGCGACCAACGGCAATCAACAACGCCAATGGTCCGATCGGGTGAAGCCGGGCGATGCCACCCAGTTCAAGGCCGTCTCGGGCTATGGCTGGCAGGGCAAGGGCGGGTCGCTGGAAAATCTCATCATCATCGCCAACGAGACCGGCAAGGATGTCTGGATCAATGTCCCGCTTTATGCCGTTGATGATTATGTCACGAAACTCGCTCAATTGCTGGCCTATGGCAGCGACGGAACGACACCCTATACCAGCCCGCAAGTCAACCCGGCCTATCCGCCGCTCAATTCCAATCTCAAAGCCTATATCGAATATTCCAACGAAATCTGGAACAGCGCCTTTGGACAGTATAACGGGAATATAGCGCTGGCCCAGGCCGAGGTGACGGCGGGAAATTCGCCGCTTGCCTATGACGGCAGCACCGATGGGTTGGTCTGGGGACGGCGCCGGGTGGTCGAACGCACCGTGCAACTCAGCGATCTGTTCCGCGGCGTCTGGGGTGATGGCGGGATGATGACGCGGATACGTCCGGTCTTCGAATGGCAATATGGCGATACCAATATGACGACGGCCATCGGGCTCGGCTTTCTCGAAGCCTGGTATGACAATGCTGACGGCCACGCGCATGTGCCGGTGCCGCATCCGGCGCAATATTATCTGTGGGGCGGCGGTGCCGGTTGGTACATCACACCCAAGAATCAGAGTCTGAGCACCGTGTCGGCGATCCTCACATCCGGTATCACCAATCCGTCGACCGAGACCGATACGCTTTGGGCGACGGCGTTCGGTTTACATGAAATGGGCTATGAGGGTGGCTTCGACGTCGGCGGCGACCATGCGTCGGCGCTGCAACTGGCGGCGAATCTCGATCCAGCGGCCTTGGCCCCGGCGGCGGCGGCGATCGGCGAATTTTTCCAAAATGGCGGCGGCTATCCCTTCGTTTTTGACGCCGCCGGTGCGACCGCCTATGGCTTGGCCGATCCGACCATCAATGAAGCCGCAACGCCCAAGATCCAGGCGGTCATGCAGATGGCGGGCGGGGCACGGCCGGCGGCGCAATTTCCCGGCCACATTCCCGGCACGTTTTTGTTGGCGATGGTGTTCGGCGTGACGACATCCGGTTCGACCAGCGGGCTGATGAGCAATGTCGGCGATTTCATCGGCTTTACCGTGACCGCGCCGAAAGCGGGCAATTTCACCATCACGACCGATGCGCCGGGGCCGACGGTGCAGATTCTGCTCGACAATGTGCTGGTCGGCACCGGCAGCTGGACCGGCCCGATCACCGGCGGCCTGCACGGTATCCGCATCCGCAACATCAGTCCCGCCGGGACCACGATCAGCAAAATGATCGTGACCGCGGCATGATGCCCAAGCCGACGCGAATCACCGCTCCGGCACGGTGACCGTGTCTCCCGGTCGATCCAGGTAGCCTGGGTCGACCGGGAGTTCGGCCTTGGACGGCTCCTGACCGTGGGTCCCGTGCCGCACGATGGCAGCGGACATGACGGCCAAACGCAAGCGCCCCGCTGGAAACAAAAAATCGTTCCCCAGACCGCCTGAAGGATAAATTTTTAGAAATATTTCTGCATAAACACTGATTAACATATCAAATC
>JAXDMU010000534.1:0-11626 GCA_034665905.1 Aliidongia sp.
ATCAGATTGCCGATCACCACCAGCCGATCTGGTTTCATGCCGCGGCGCAAGGCGGCGGCCTTGCCGGCCGCGGAATTGGCGATGATCAGGCCCGCCCGGGACGCCAGCCGGGTCTCAAGCGCATAGACCGCCCGCTGCAACCAGTCGGTTCGGCGGTAATCCAGGGACGAGCGAAGTCCGAAGACGAGATGGCAGGGCGGCAGAAGCGGGTGCAGCAGGGCGGCAAGCGCCGTCTGCGACGGCAGGAAGGCATAGAGGATCGCCGGCCGCTCCCGCCGCAGGAGCCGCACCAGACGCAATAGAGGCGGCAATAGATCCCATCGTCCCCGCTTGCCGAGATGAAATTGCCGCACCCGGTGGTAATCGACCGCTTGTCGCAGGGGGCCGTTGTCGTATAACGTAACGATGCCTACTGAAATACCTTGCGTACCCAGCATATTGGCCAATTGGACGACCTGCCGTTCGGCACCACCCACCGACAGGGCGCGGATCAGGAGGAAAACCATCGGCTTTCCGGTATCGATAGGCTCTGGTATTCGGGCTGACGGCATTCGGTGTGCTCGATTGAGGGGCAGGGGCGGTGACGTACACCGGACAATGTCGCCGAAGAGTCCCAGGATGCAACGAGTGCGTTACTTCGGACGCCGAGAGCGGGAGAGGGCCTGGACCATGGTGCTCGGAACGATCCGGCTTGGCGCGAATGCTGCGCGCATGACCAGGGAACGGTTGACCGACGGGGAATGTTCGTGACGATTTCCGTCGGAAAGCCGGAAATACCAATGCCGCCGAACTGGGACCGAGCCGCCGCCATTGGTGGCACCGAGCTTCATGTCGATACCGAAGCGGCATTGCGGCTGCATGCCCGTCCCGCCGAACCGGGGCGTGTCCGCTCGGCTCGACCGGCCGCTCAGGCCGATGGGCGTCGCCTCAGGATCGTTCATATCATCACCGGGCTCCAGACCGGGGGTGCCGAGCACGCGCTCGAGCAACTGGTGGCGCGGGCCGACCCGCAGCGTTTTGCCATGCGGGTCGTTTCGCTGCTCGACGCCGGAGCGGTCGGCCCTCGGCTGGCGGCGCACGGGGTGCCCGTCACCGCGCTGGGGATGCGACGCGGGGTAGGCGATCTCCTGCGCTTTGGCCGTCTCGTCGCACATCTGAGGCAAGATCCGCCCGACATCGTCCAGACGTGGCTCTATCACGCCGATCTTATCGGGCTCGTCGCGGCCCGGCTGGCCGGCGTGCGTCACGTGCTGTGGAATCTGCGCGGGTCCGGGCTGGAACACCATCACTACGACAATCGGTTCCGCTGGGTTGTCCGCCTGCTGGCCCGTCTGTCCGGACTGCCCGATCTCATCATCGCCAATGCCGAGGCCGGACGCGCGTTCCATGCTCAGGTGGGCTATCATCCGCGACGCTGGGCGCTGATCGACAATGCCATTGATGTCGCGCGGTTCCGGCCGGATCCGGGGGCGCGTGCCCGATTGCGGGCGGAATTGGGCCTGGCGCCCGACAGCCGGATCATCGGCATGACCGCGCGGCTCGACCCGATGAAGGACCACGACACATTTTTGCGGGCCGCCGCGCTGATCGCATCGACCGACGACGTCCATTTTGTCCTGATCGGGCGCGGTATCGATCGCCAGATGGGCTGTGCGCGGCCATTTCTGGCTGATCCCGGCCTTGCCGCTCGGCTGCATTTCCTCGGGGAGCGCGAGGATGTGGCGGAGCTGGTGGCCGGCTTCGATCTGGCGACGCTCAGCTCTGCCTTCGGCGAGGGCTTCCCGAACGTCGTTGCCGAAGCCATGGCTTGCGGGATTCCGGTGGTGGCGACGGATGTCGGCGATACCGGACGAATCGTCGGCGATGCCGGGCTGCTGGTGCCGCCGCGCGATGCTGCGGCACTTGCCGACGCATGGCGAACACTGCTCACCATGCCGGCCCGGCGTACCGCCATGGGGATCGAAGGACGAGCCAGGATCGCACGGGATTTCGGCCTGGATCGTATGGTCGAGAGCTATTGCCAGCTCTACGAACAAATCGGCCTGGATCGAAAGGCCGCGCGTCCGATCGGATGAGACGTTGGCCCGGACTGATTCTCGACCGCGATGGCGTGATCAATGTCGATACCGGTTATCTGCACCGGATCGAAGAATGCCGTTTCATCGACGGCATTTTCGATATGGCGCGGATGTTCCGCGACGAGGGCTTTCGCCTCGCCATCGCGACCAATCAATCCGGCATCGGCCGCGGCTATTTCGACGACGCGGATTTTCGTCGGCTGATGGACTGGATACTCGCGCGTTTCCGCGACCAGGGTGTCATAATCGAGGGCGTCTATCATGCGCCCGATCACCCGACCGAAGGCATCGGGCGCTATCGGCGCGACACGCCGTGGCGCAAACCCGGCGCCGGAATGCTGCTCCAAGCGATTGCCGACCTCGATCTCGACCCGACCAGCAGTTGGGCGATCGGCGACAGGCCCGGCGACATGATCGCCGCGGCCAGGGCCGGCATCCGGCATCGCGTGTTGCTGGATTCGACGAAGCCGGGTCCGGCGTGCCTTGCTGACGGCGTCTGGACGGTGCCGACACTGGCCTGCGTTCGGCCGCTGCTCGCCGCGGCCCAGGCGGATCAGCGAGGGACCGTCAAACCTGTTGAACCGCCTGAATGAAGGTCTGGTAATCGCTGCGCAGCCCTTCGGTCTGTCGGCTCAGATCATCGGATGCGGCCAGTACCGCCTTGGCGGCGGTACCAGTATCGTCTGCCGCCTTGATGACCTCGGAAATATTGCGCGAGACCGTCGCGGTGCCGGACGCCGCCTGATCGACATTGCGGGCGATTTCCTGTGTCGCTGCGCCCTGCTCTTCCATCGCGGCGGCGATGGTGGTCGATATTTCGTTCATTTCGGCGATGGTCCGGTCGATCCGGCCGATCGCCTCGACCGCCTCCTGCGTGGCATTCTGCATCGCCGAAACCTGGGCCGCGATATCGTCGGTGGCGCGGGCCGTCTGAGTCGCCAGGCCCTTGACCTCGGAGGCGACCACGGCGAACCCCTTGCCGGCTTCACCGGCGCGCGCCGCCTCGATCGTGGCATTCAGGGCCAGAAGATTGGTCTGGCTCGCGATGTTGTTGATGAGTTGCACGACTTGGCCGATCTTCTGGGCTGCGTCAGACAAGCTTTTCACCGTGGCACCGGTTCGTTCCGCTTCGCGTACGGCTTGTCCGGCAATGGTCGAGGATTTCGTCACCTGTCGGGTAATTTCCTGGATCGAGCCGGAGAGTTCCTCGGTCGCGGCGGCGACGGTTTGGACGTTGGCGGCCGCTTCATCGGCGGCAGCGGCGACGGTACCGGACTGCCTGCTGGCGCGTACCGCCGTGTCGGCCATGTCACCGGCCGTGGCGTTCAATTCGGTCGCCGCGGATGCCAGCAGGTCGAGTGCGCCGGTCGCCGAGCGGTCGAACGTCGCGTTCAATTCGGCGATCCGCGTGGCCCGCCGCTCCTTGTGGCGCTGCTCTTCGCTTTGGGCAGTACCCAGCCGTTCCGCCTCGATCATACTTGCCTTGAATATCGCTACGGCATTGGCCATCGCGCCGATCTCGTCGTGACGGTCGAGCCCATCGATCGCGGTCGACAGATCGTGTCGCGCCAGCCTTTGCATTGCCGCGGTAATCGCCACGATCGGGGTTGCCACGGTGCGAACCGTGCTCAAACCCAAAATCACCGAAGCGACGATGGCGACGCTCAAAACGGAAAAGACGAAAATCTGCGTCGAGGCATAAACTTCCGAACCCCGATCTCCGGCCTTGCGGCCACCCGCAACATTGAAATTGAGATCGTCCCGTAGCGCCTTGACGGCGGCGCCATAGGTCGCGCCCGTTTCGCCGTAGAGCGCTGCCGCAACCTTGCGGTCGCCCGCGCCGATGGCCGCCAGAATCTTGGTGTTACTGTCGACATAGGCGGTCCATTGCCGATCGAATTCATGCATATAAGGCGCATCGTCGCTGCCGGCGGCACTGTCGGCGTCGAAGCCTTTGCGGGTTTGGGCGGTATCCGCGATCGATTTTTGCAGATCGTGTTCGGCCGCCTGGCGATCGGCTTCTTGCTCGGCGAGAATATAGTGGCCTTGCTGAATTCTGACATCGCCGGCCCGCGCCAGCAATTCTCCGGCAAGGCCCGTACTGGGTAGCCAATTGTCCCGGATATCGGCGGCGCTGTCATTGAGCGTGGATAGGCGGTTCAATCCGACGATGCCTAAAATCAGAACGACCAGCAAAACGAAACCGAAGGCCAGGGGAAGCCTGACGCGGATAGGCAACCGAGCGACGGCCAGCATGCGCGATCTCCGTAGAAAATTGTCGCAATGAGCGAGATGACCAATCGGCCGAACTTCCCTAATCCTATTGTAAAGTACCTCTATAGCGACAGAAATCTTACGCCAATTTCGTTAATTATCTTAAAATATGAACGATCGCCCCGCCGTTTGAACTGGTTGTTTCACGAGTATTTCTATGAAGTCCCCAATCATGCCGCGGGTCGTCCGGCGTTCTGTACGTCCCGCGGCATGATCGACGGGTCAGCGCACGGTGGCAGCGTTCTGACCGAACAGCACCTTGCGCGCCTCTTCCGGCGGAACGATCTTGGCGGCGAAATCGTTGGCCAGCGCATAGGCCCGGACAGTCGCCGGCCGTTCGGCAATGGCGTGAAACCAGCGCTTTACATGCGGGAAATCTTCAAGTTTTTGCTGCTGCCGCTCATGCGGCACGATCCAGGGATAGCAAGCCATGTCGGCGATCGAATAGTCTGTCGCAATGAAATCGCGATCGGCCAGACGCTTGTTCAGCACGCCATAGAGCCGCGCCGTCTCGTTGACATAGCGGTTGATCGCATAGTCGATCTTTTCCGGGGCGTAGACGTTGAAATGGTGGTTCTGCCCGGCCATCGGCCCGAGACCACCCATCTGCCAAAACAACCATTGCAGCGTATCGACCCGGCCGCGCAGGGTGGTCGGCAGGAACTTTCCGGTCTTTTCGGCGAGATAGACCAGAATGGCGCCCGATTCGAACACCGAAACCGGTGCGCCGCCATCGATCGGTTCGGGATCGACCAGCGCCGGCATCCGGTTGTTGGGGGAGATCGCCAGGAAATCGGGATGAAACTGCTCGCCGGCGCCGATATTGACCGGCTTGACCTGATAGGGCAGGCCGGTTTCTTCCAGGAACATCGTAACCTTATGGCCGTTTGGTGTCGGCCAGTAATAGAGATCGATCATTGCGCGCACTCCAACCCTGATGAGCATGGGCCGCGATCATGGGCGAAGATGGTACGATGGGACAAGCGCGATGCCGCGGCCCAGCCCCGTGGCGCGGGTCAAAGCGTCTTGATCGTATCAATAACTTTGAGGACGGCCGGACCACCGATGACCAGGAACATCGTCGGCAAAATGAATATCACCATCGGCAATGTCAACATGACCGGCAGTTTGGCCGCATTGGCTTCGTATTGCAGAAATCGATGAATATGCATTTCCGCCGATAATGTACGCAAGGATTGTCCGAGCGGCGTGCCGTATTGCAGGGTTTGAACCAGTGTTCCGACCAAGAGCTGTATCGGGCGCGATTGGGTGCGCGCGGCGAGGTTGGTCAGCGCGTCGCGAATCTGCGGCAGCACACGCATTTCGGCCAGGGTGAGATGCAATTCGGCTGCCAGAACCGGCCGGCTGTTGGCGAGATCATGGGCAACCCGATCCAACGCCTGTTCCATGCCCAAACCGGCATCGGTGCAGATCACCATGAGATCGAGCGCGTCGGGCAGGCTATCGGCGAGGACCAGCCGCCATTCATTGATCCGGCGGTCGATCCACATATCGGGGATGCGCCAGCCGGCCCAGGTAGTGCCGAGAATCAAAGGCAATTGCCCAAGAAAGGTACCCGGCCACATACCAATATAGGTCAGGCCAAGCCAAACCAATATAGGCAGAGTGACCGTCAGGCCGAACTTGACGCCGACGAAAATGCTCAGTGCATTGGGGTCCCGAAGGCCGCCATTGGCCAGCTTGCCCGCGAGTTTCTCGCGTTCCGCCGTGCCGAGCAACGGGCTGGCCAGCAGGGAGCGCCCGAGGGTTTGCAGGCGAACGGCGATGGCCGCCCCGGGCGCAGTCCTAACCGATGCACCACGGGCCTCGCCCGACACGGCGGCGATGCGCATGCGCAGACGCTCCCGCCGGTTGGCGATGTCGAGACCGATAAAACCCGCGAAAATGCCCAGCGCCGCCAATATCAGAAACAGGATCGACATCGTTCCGAGGGAAAGCGGGATCATTATCGCAGCGCCTTGTTGACCATGCCGCGCATGATCGCCATCCCGGTCACGAGCATCACCAGGGCAACGCCCATAATGGCGTTGCCCCGTGGGTCGACGAACAGCAACGCCATATATTCGTAATTGATCAGAGCCACCAATGCGCTGCCGACGAACGGCAGGGCTGCAAGCACGCCGGCCACCGTGCGCGCTTCGGCCGTCAACGCCTCGCCTTTCTTGCGCAATTCCTTGCGCTTGCGCACGATGGCAGACAGGTTGGAGATCGTCTCGACGATATTGCCGCCGCTTTCACGTTGCAGAATCAGTGCCGAGGCGAAGAAGCTGAAATCGGGGATGTGGAGCCGCTTGACCATCCGCATGAGCGAATCTTCGAAGGAAATGCCCACTCGATTTTGGCTGGAAATCTCGGCAAAGATCGATTTTACCGGCTCGGGGCTTTCGTTGCCGGCAACTTCGATGCCGGTCGAGACCGGCACACCAGCCCGGACAATGCGCGCGATCAGGTCAAGTCCGTCCGGAAAGACCTCAAGAAATTGGGTCCGATAGGCGGTTCGCTTGCGCCGAAAATGCAGCAACGGCACGAAATAGCCGGCCGCAATCGATATACCGATCGCAATCGGTGCCGCGAAATTGAAGAAATAACTGAGAAACAAACTGACAATGGACGCTACCACGCCGATGACAAGAAGCGAGACCGGCCGCACCGTGTTGCCAGTCGTCGCCATCGCGGCCTCGATCTTTTCTCCGGTATTGGCCGGCAGGCTACGCATCAGTCGCGACAGACGGCGATCCAGCCCTTCGCGTTCCGGTGCCGGGGCGGCCGGTTCATCATAGGTTCGCACCGCGACGACGGATGCGATGCGAGCGGCCACTAAAGCACGGCGCTTTTCGCGAGTTTCGACAATAAACAGGGTGCCCATTGCCGCAACGAGAAAAAGCCCGGCGATAATGAGTAAGGTTGGGCTATCCATAGGCGGCTCCTATCCCCATGGCCTCGTTCAACCGTTCTTCGAGACCAAAGAAGGCGACCTTTTGATAGAAAAGCGGCCGGAAACGGCTCGATACGAAGCTGCCCTTGAGCGTCGCATCGCGGTTTTCGCCTTCGTATTTATAGGTGAAGAGATCCTGGGTGATGATGACGTCACCCTCCATGCCGGCGACCTCGACCACGTGCTGAACGCGCCGGATGCCATCGCGCATGCGTTCGATCTGGATGATGACATCGACGGCGCTCGAGATTTGCTGGCGAATTGCGCGCGCCGGTAAGCCCATATTGCCTTGAAGCACCATGTTTTCCAGGCGCGACAGCGCATCGCGGGGCGTGTTGGCATGGACCGTGGACATCGAGCCGTCATGGCCGGTGTTCATCGCCTGGAGCATGTCGAACGCTTCGGTACCGCGCACCTCGCCCAGGATGATCCGATCAGGGCGCATGCGCAGCGCATTTTTCAGCAGGTCGCGCTGGTTGATCTCGCCGGTCCCCTCAAGATTGGCCGGGCGTGTTTCCATCGGCACGACATGGGGCTGTTGAAGCTGTAGCTCAGCCGCATCTTCGATGGTGACGATCCGTTCCGTGGGATCGATCAGTGACGACATGGCGTTGAGCAGCGTGGTCTTGCCCGACCCGGTGCCGCCGGAAATGACGATATTGAGACGCGCGCGGGCGACGATTTCCAGCAGCCGCGCCAGCGGTTCGCTCATATTGCCGTTGCGCGCCATGATATCAAGCGAGATGCTCCGCTTGGAGAATTTGCGGATCGAGATGACCGGCCCCTTCAGGGCCAGCGGCGACAGCACGATATTGACGCGACTGCCATCGACGAGACGGGCGTCGCAGAGCGGGCTGGTTTCATTGACGCGCCGGCCGACCGCGGCGGCGATGCGCTGGGCGACGCCTGAGGCGTGATCGGCATCGCGGAAGCGGGCCGTCGTCAGTTCCAGCTTGCCCCGCCGCTCGACATAGACTTGATGCGGGCCGTTGACCAGAATGTCGGTGATCGTTTCATCGGCTAAAAGCGGTTCCAGCGGACCGAGGCCGAGCATGTCGTCGACGAGTTCGGTGATGAGTTGCCGCTGTTCGCGGGCATTTAGCTGTACGCGCTCTTCGGTGGCGATTTCGGCGACCAGCCGATCAATTTCCGCCCGAAGCCCCGCAGGCGACATGCGCGCCGTGACCGATGGATCGATCCGCATGAGCAGGGCGGCTCGGATCAGTTCGCGGGATTCCTCCAGACCGGCAACTTCGGACGTCACTGCCGCCCGCGAGGGCGTGCTCACTTCGTCTTTCGGCGGTAGCGCCCCCGTAACGCGGCGACCGAAGCGGCCTTGATCCTTCATCTGCCAAACCTCCACCACGGCTTGGTTATGCTGCTGCCGGTAATTTCGGCCGCCAACGCCTCGATTGCCGTGCCGAACGGCCCGGATTCCAAGGCGGCGATCTTGCCGGCATTGGCCGCCGCCAGCACGGATTTCGGATGATACGGCAACTTTGCGTCGATCGACATGCCGGCGGCCTGACCGACCGCCTGAAGCTCGATGGCCCCGGCAGCCTGTTCGCCCACGCGGTTGACGACCAACAAATTGCGCTGCCCGGATTTCGGAGCGTCGAACAACGACCGGAACCGATGCGTATCACGAATCGATCGAATGGTTTGATCGGTGACCAGCAGGCGCATATGCGCCTGCTCCATTGCGGCTTCGCGCAGTTCGACCTCGGTGCGCGGCAGATCGAGGACGACGTAATGGAATTGCTGGCGCAACAGGGGCAACAGCGTATCGAGTGCCTTCGGCGCGATGTTGACCCGCTGATCGATGCGTTCTTCGGCGGCGAGCACGAAAAGCCGGTCGCCATACTGGGTCATGACCCGGTCCAGGAACAAATGATCGATGCGCTGAGGGTTTTCCAGAACTTCGCGCACGCCGCCTGCCGGCTTGATGTCGAGCAGTAGCGCTCCGTCGCCATGGACCAGATCAAGATCGACCAGAGCCACGCGGGAGCTGCGGCGATGCGACAGATACCATGCCAGATTGGTTGCGACGGTGGTCGCACCGACGCCGCCACGGGTGCCCAGCACCGCCACGACCTTGCCGACCTTCTGCTGGAGCGGACCGGATTGCTCGGCCGGTCCTTGGAACATCGGTTGCAGGACATTGTGCAACAAGGTTCGCGTCATCGGCTTGACGAGATAATCCACGACACCGGCCTGCACCAGATCGCGATACAGCCCGACATCGTTGCGTTCGCCGATCGCCACGACCATGGTGTGCGGCTCACAGACTTCGGACAGGCGCTGAATTTCGGTGGCCGGCAGTTCGGTTCCGGTCAGATCGACCAGAAGCACCTGGGGCGACCGGTTGGTCGCCAAATATTCGATTGCCTTTGAAATGCCTCCGCGATGCACGGAGGTGAAGGGCACGACCAAATCATGGAGGCACTGGCGAACGACCCGTTCACTGCCTTCATCGACCAAAAACGCCGTGAAATGTTCTCGCCCGGCCGTGCCAACGGTCAGTTCGGGTTCGTCGGTCGCGTCGGTTATCGCGTTCATGGTCAATTGGCTTTGCTGTTCTCGTTTTTCAGAGGCTTTACCTTGTCCGTCAGCAATCGTTCGATCGCGGCGGTCGTCAGCTCGGCGTCGGTATGACCGCCGGTCTCGCCGAGGACCAGATCGCGCGGGTCCGATACCATGGCGCTGAGATTGGACAGGCTGGTGCAGCCGAAATTACTGTCGTCCGGATTGGACGAATCGAGGATCGACAACCGCGAATGATCCGGGCACGTCGGCAGCACGGACTTCCACCGCTCGGTGGCGACATCGATGACGGCCATGCCGGCACGACCGGCCGGTGGCTGACCGTCCACCGGGTGATTGGCGTTATAGTCGATCTTGTCGGGATCGATGCCGTCGGCGACGAGAATTCTGGTCAATTGGGCCAATTCCGCCGGCGCAACCGGACCCGTCAGGGCGACATGGACGACGGCTTTACGGCCTTCGGCCTGGGCGGCGAGGAAAGTCGCAAGGCTGGCGCGATCCGGTTCGGAAAGATTGCCGGAGCCGCGTGCAACATATACGTAGCGATGTGCCCGGTAGGCCTGAGCGGTATAGTTCTGATTATCGGTTGCGACGCTATTGGCGGAAAGATCCGCCGAAGCTGGATCGTCGCCGCAGGCCGTGAGAAACCCGAGCGTCAGGGCGGCGAAAAGCGGGGGCATCGAAGGGCGCATGGGCCAACCTCTATTCGATATCGAAGCCGGCATCGCCGGTGAGATGCGGGGTGTCGGCATTTGTCGTCGCAGCGACCACGCCATCGGGCGTCGTTGAATTGCGCGCGGAAACCCGGCCCCGCAGGATGAGGTCGACGTCATTGGGCGGGGCCAACCCATCGGTCGGCAACCGAATAGCCCGCGGATCAGCGATCGGTTCAGTGATATAAGGTGTTACCACCACCACCAGTTCGCTTTCATTGCGAGAAAAATTCGTGGACCGAAACAGCGGACCCAGAATCGGCAGGTCGGCCAGACCGGGATAATTCGAAACATTGGTGTTGGTGTTATTTTGGATCAGCCCCGCGATCGCGAAGCTCTCACCGCTGCCCAGTTCGATCGTGGTCTCGGCGCGGCGAACCGTGAGGCCGGGAATAGTGAAGCCATCGATCTGCACAGCACCGCCACCGGTGCTGGTAACAAGCTGGCTCACCTCCGGTTTGACGTGGAGGCTGATCCGATTGGCACTGATCACCGTCGGAACGAAGCCCAGGGACACGCCGAACTGCTTGTAGTCGACCGAGATGGTGGCGGCGCCGCCGGTGCCGGGCTGCGCGATCGGAACGGGGAACTCACCGCCCGCGAGGAAACTCGCGGACTCGCCGGAGAGCGCGGTCAGTGTCGGTTCCGCCAACATCGTTACCAGCCCCTCGCGGGCCAGGGCGTCAATAACGGTCTGAGTGCTGAAGCCGCCGGCCGACCCGTTGAGAAAGGTCGAGCCGTTGGTGACGGTAGTGGGAATGAATTGGATCGGCGGGGTATTGGTGAAAGTCTGACGACCGATGACCGTGCCCAGCGAAAACTGCCCGATCTTCGTTGCTTCGTTCCAGTTGAAGCCGAGCGCTTTTATGATGGTGCGATCGACTTCGGCGATTCGCACCCGCAACGTCACCTGGGCCGAACTGAGCACCTTGGCGCCGTTGCGGAAGGATTGATCCTTGCCCAATGACGCCGTGGCGGCACGCGTAACCTCGGACCCGGTTTCGGGGGTTGCGACATTGCCTTGCAATTCCAGCCCGTTGGTCGCGCCGCGGATGTGGATG
>JAXDMU010000535.1:0-5984 GCA_034665905.1 Aliidongia sp.
CCACATCCGGTGCCGCATGGAAGGTGGCCTCGACTGGTTCCCCCTCACATTCGCCCATATCGGCGAACACCTGCCGTTGGAGCTTTTCGCCCGAGCGCAGTCGGCCCGCTTTTTCGCCAAGATCAGACCGCTGCTCGGTGCTAAGGACCTGGAGACCTTAAAGGTTAGAGTGGCAGAATTCGACAAAGATGAATACTCACCCAGATTTGACTATCACAAACTGTGCGCCGCGCGCGTGATGGACATCGGCAAGATTGCCACGATCCCCTAACCCGCTCGCGGCGCCTTTGTCCGTAGTTAGGTCTAACCCGGTCTGATCGTGATCGGCAGGCTTTCCAGGCCGCGAAGGGTATTGTTCAAGGCGCGTTTCGGCTCGCTGGCGATTTCGAGGGATTTAACCCGTCTCGCCAGGGCGGCGAGCATGACTTCGCCTTCCATCCTTGCCAGCATTTGCCCGACGCAGACATGGATGCCGGCACCGAACCCGACATGGCCACCGGTCCGGCTCTGAATGTCGTAGGCATCGGGATTTTCCCATTTCCTGGGGTCACGGTTCGCCGAGGCGAGGATTCGCCCTCGCCGATTGCCACATCGCCCAGGCGAACCGGCTTGGTCGTCGTTCGGAAAATCGTCTGCACTGGCGATTCGAAGCGAATGGCTTCTTCGACGGCCGCACGGGCCAAGGATGGATTGGCCCGGTGGCGCGATCCCATTGATCCAGAAACCGAGCCAGACAATAAGAATGCCACGCCAATCCCGGCGACCGTGGTGTCGAGACCGGCACGGAGCACAGCAGCGGACTTCTTCCGGCAGAATCTCGCCGGCATCGGGAAACACGGCGAGCGGAAAACTCTGGGCCAGTTCCGCAATCGCATCGAACGTGATCCGGATTCGGATGAAAACGGATCGATCGACGATACTGGAACGATCGTTGCCATATCAGAACGTCCCTGCCCCGCTGGCAATTCGCCGATCCTCACGCGCCCGCGCGTTTCTCGGCCGGCAGCCGATCGAGAATGCCGAAGATGACCTGATAGAACACGTAGTAGAGGAAGATGAAATTGACGCCGGGAATCAGCGACAAGATCGCCCAGGCAATCTGGTTCTTGCCGAGCCGCCGGGCCAGGGCGTAGTTGCCGATCGCCAGGAAGATGCCGAGAATCAGGAAGACCACGAATTGGACAGTCAGGCCGGCGAATAGGGCGGTTTGTTGCGTGGCGTCCATTCGGTTCTCCGAAGCACGATGTGGTTGAGGACGTTACTCGAACATGCCACCAATGCCCCGTCAAGCCGGGATCGGCGCGCCGGTCAATTCCGCCCGCTCAGCAAGCCCCGCGCCACCACCTGTGCCTGGATTTCGGCCGCACCTTCGAAGATGTTGAGAATCCGCGCGTCGCACAGCACGCGGCTGATCGGGTATTCCAGCGCATAGCCGTTGCCGCCATGGATCTGGAGCGCGTTGTCGGCATTGGCCCAGGCGACGCGGGCCGCCAGCAGCTTCGCCATGCCGGCCTCGATGTCGCAGCGCCGCTCGCTGTCCTTTTCGCGGGCGGCAAACCACGTCAGTTGGCGGGCGATCATGGTCTCGACCGCCATCCAGCCTAGCTTGCCGGCGACGCGCGGGAACTGGATGATCGGGCGGGCGAACTGCACCCGGCCGAGCGCGTACGACAAGCCCAGTTCGAGAGCGTTCTGGGCGACGCCCACGGCGCGCGCCGCGGTCTGGATGCGGGCCGATTCGAAGGTCGCCATCAATTGCTTGAAGCCCTGACCCTCGATTTCGCCCAGGAGATTTGCGGCCGGCACTGCGAAGCCGTCAAAGCTCAGTTCGAACTCCTTCATGCCGCGATAGCCCAGCACCTTGATCTCGCCGCCGGTCATGCCGGGTGCCGGAAACGGCTCGGCCTCGGTGCCGCGCGGCTTTTCGGCCAGGAACATCGACAGGCCCTTGTAGCCGGTCTCGGCCGAATCGGTGCGGACCAGCAGGGTCATGAGATCGCTGCGCGCGGCATGGGTGATCCAGGTCTTGTTGCCGGTCACCCGGTAGATGTCGCCGTCGCGCACGGCGCGGGTGCGTAACGCGCCCAGGTCGGAGCCGGTATCGGGTTCGGTGAAAACGGCGGTCGGTAATATCTCGCCCGAGGCGATCCGCGGCAGCCAGGATTGCTTCTGCGCCTCGGTGCCACCCAGCCGGATCAGCTCGGCCGCGATTTCCGAGCGCGTGCCGAGCGAGCCGACGCCGAGATAGGCCCGGCTCAATTCCTCAGACACCAGCGCCATGGCGAGCTTGCCCAAACCCAGCCCGCCATAAGCCTCGGGAATCGTCAGGCCGAATACGCCCAGGCCGGCCATCTGGTCGATCACCGCCATCGGGATGTAGTCGTCCCTGAGATGCCAGTCATGAGCATGCGGTTCGACCGCATCGGCGCAAAAGCGGCGGAACTGGGCGCACACCAGGGTCAGCGTCTCGTCGAGACCGGGTTCGCCGAAGCCCTGGCCAAGGGCCAGGAGTTCGGCGATGCGCAGCCGCATGTCCGGCGCGGTGCCGGCGGCGATGAGCGCCGTCACCGCGCCCGTGCGGAAATCATCGAGATCGTCTGGCGTCAGGCCCAGATCGGCCGGGCGCGCAATCTCGACCTGGCTGAGCGGCACGCCGCCCAGCATCTGCGCCAGATATTCGCCGAATCCGGCGGTCAGGATCAGTTGCTCAAGCTCGCCGAACCGGCCCTCGGCGTGCAGTGCGCCGGCCCACGCGCGAAGCTGGCGCAGGGCCTGAGCATAGGTCGCGAACCAGGCGAAGCCATGCGCCGGATATTGATGGCGATCGAACCCATCGCTGCCGGAAGCGACCAGCGCGCCAACGATCCGGCGCGCCGCCGCAACCAGACGATCGGCCGCGGCAACACCGGCTTCGGTGCGGGCAAGGAGTGTCGCGATGGGATTGCTGGGCACAGGACGAACCTTCACCGATCGGGAACGGGCGGAAAGCGATCGACCGCCAACGCCCCCGGAAGCGGGAGGTTCAATCGCGTCAATCGGCTGCCGGGCCGACGCGGGTTTTCAGTTCAGGCTTTCCGGCCGATCAGTGTCCCGGCGCCGGCGCTCGACAGCAATTCGACCAGGATCGCATGGGGCTTGCGGCCATCCAGGATGACGGCGGCCTCGACGCCGGCCTCGACCGCGGCGAGGCAGGTTTCGACCTTGGGAATCATGCCGCCATAGATCGTGCCGTTGGCGATCATGGTGCGGGCCGCCTCGACCGAAATTTCCGGCATCACCTTTTTATCATGATCGAGCACGCCGGCCGTGTCGGTCAGCATCAGCAGACGCGTTGCGGACAGTGCGGCGGCGATGGCGCCGGCCGCTGTGTCGGCATTGATGTTATAGGTCTCGCCCTGCTCGCCCAGCGCGATCGGCGCCACCACGGGAATGATGTTCGCGGCTTCGAGCAGCTTCAGCACCTTGATATTGACCGCCACCGGCTCGCCGACGAAACCCAGATCGAGCGCCTGCTCGATACGCGAACAGGGATCGCGCACCGTGCGGGTCAGTTTGCGGGCCGTCATCAGGCCGCCATCCTTGCCGCTAAGCCCGATCGCCATGCCGCAGGCGCCGTTGATCAGGCCGACGATCTCCTTGTTGATGCTGCCCGACAGCACCATTTCGACGATTTCGACCGTGGCCTTGTCGGTCACGCGCAGCCCGTCGATGAACGAACTCTGGATCTTGAGCCGCGCCAGCATCTGGCCGATCTGCGGCCCTCCGCCATGCACCACGACCGGATGGATGCCGATCTGCTTCAAGAGCACGATGTCGCGCGCGAAGCTGGCACCAAGCGCGGTATCGCCCATGGCATGGCCGCCATATTTCACGACGATGGTCTTGCCGGCATAGCGGCGCAGATAGGGCACCGCCTCGGAGAGGATATCGGCCCGGCGCGCGATCTCTTCCACACTCATGTCCACCCCCCAGGCGGCCTCGTCGCCGCCATGCCTCGCGCAGTGCCGGATTACCCGACCGGAGCCGGCGCTGCAAGCGCCGCGAGGGCGGCGCGCAGATTGGCGATGCCGGTGCCGTTTTCGGCGCTGGTGACATGCAGCACCGGATAGGCCGCGACATGGCGCGCGATCACTGCCTCGGTCTCGGCAACTCGGGCGGCAAAGGCGGATGGGCCGATCTTGTCGGCCTTGGTGAGCACGATCTGATAGGACACGGCGGCCTCGTCCAGCATCTTCATCACCGGCTCATCGGTATTCTTGATGCCGTGCCGCCCATCGATCAGCAGCAGCACCCGGCGCAGGCTGGTGCGGCCCTTGAGATAGGTATTGACCACCCGATTCCAGCGTGCGATCTCGGTCTTGGGCGCCTTGGCATAGCCATAGCCCGGCAGATCGACCAGCGTGAGCCGGCCGCCGAGATTAAAGAAATTGAGCTGCTGCGTGCGGCCCGGCGTGTTGGAAGTGCGCGCCAGCGTGTTGCGCCCGGTCAGCGCGTTAACCAGGCTCGATTTCCCGACATTCGAGCGTCCGGCAAAGGCCAGTTCCGGCAGATCGGCGTCGGGGATCGTCTCCAGCAAAGTCGATCCATTGACGAAACCGCATTCCTGGGCGAACAGCCAGCGGCCCAATTCGAGCGCGGCCGGCGTCGGCGCGCGCTCATCCGCCTCGCCGCCGCTCATTGCGCTACTGCGGGAACGGCCGATTTGGTGCGCCGGGTGATCAGCCATTGCTGCGCCATGGTCAGCGTCGTGCTCCATGACCAATAGATCACCAGCCCTGCCGGGAAATTCGCCATCATGAAGGTGAAAATCAGCGGCATGAACTGAAACATTCGCGCCTGCACCGGATCGACCTGCATCGGCTGCATGCGTTGCTGCAACATCATGGTAATGCAATAGATCACCGGCCAGACGCCGATCATCGGCAGGATGTGCGGCGGCGTGAAGGGTATCAGGCCAAAGAGATTGAACATCGTCGTCGGGTCCGGCGCCGACAGATCGCGGATCCAGCCGAAGAACGGCGCATGCCGCATCTCCAGGCTGACATAGAGCACCTTGTAAAGCGAAAAGAACACCGGGATCTGCAAGGCGATCGGCAGGCAGCCGGTGATCGGATTGGCGCCGGCCCGCTTTTGCAGCGCCATGGTTTCCTGATGCAGGCGCATCTTGTCGTCGGCGAATTTCTCGCGCAATTTGACGATTTCCGGCTGTAACGCCTTCATCTTGTTCATGTTCAGGACGGCGCGGGTTTGCAGCGGGAAGAACGCGCCGCGCATCAGCACCGTCATCAGCATAATCGCCAGGCCGAAATTACCGATCACGCCATAGAGATAATCGAGCAGATAGAAGATCGGCTTGGTGAAGAACCAGAACCAGCCGAAATCGACGGCATTCTCGAAATTCGGCAGGCCCAGCGTATCGCGGTAGGCCGCCAGCGTGCGGACCTCCTTGGGGCCGGCGAAGATCAGCGTCGCCGTGCCGATCGTGCCACCGGGTGCCGCGATCATCTCAGGCCCAAGGAAATCGGCCTGATAGATCGGCTTGGCGCCGGCCGCAGCACCGGCAAAGCCGGCATTGGTCGGCAGCGTCTGATCGGCCGGCGCGATCGAGGTCAGCCAGTATTTGTCGCTGAAGCCGAACCAGCCGCCGGTCACGCCCGACCGGGTTCCAGCGGCCAGATCCTTGTAATTCACGTCCTTCTCGACCCGATCGAAGCTGCCGATCGCCCCTTCGAAGGAATAAGTCCACCAGCCGGTCGAGGCCGTCGCCGGGATGCTGGCCCGCGACATCAGTGCATAAGGCGTCAGCCGCACCGGTTCGGCGCCGCCATTGGTCACGGTATCTTTCACCGTGAACATGTATTTGTTGTCGATCGAGATCGTGCGAGTAAAGGTCAGGCCGGCGCCATTGTCCCAAGTCAGCGTCACCGGCGTCGTCGGCGTCAGCGTCAGCTTGCCGCCGGCACTCCACAGCGTCTGGTCGTCGG
>JAXDMU010000536.1:0-2654 GCA_034665905.1 Aliidongia sp.
CGTCAACCAGCGGTCGACAATCTTGCGGGTTCGGGCGACATGATCGTCGAGATGACCTAGGTTGAGTGGTCCTGGGGCGTCCAAGATCGCGGAAAGCTGGTTCACGCGGTCGATCTGGTCACGAAGCTTTTTCAGCGCGCGAGCCGCGTCGTCCTGCACCGACTGGTCGTGCTCGGCGAATTCGAGGGTGACCTGCTGCGCGACGGCACCGACCAGTGCCCCACTTTCGGCCGCCGCCAGCAAATCGAGCCCGGCCTGATGCTGGTGAACGCGCAGCGTCTCACGCGTCGGATCACGCATAACGTCAAGGATCGAGCAGGTGTCAATCAGGAGGACAGGTCTGCCTACCGCAGCGATCTCTTTCGCGTCCACGGCCCTGTTCAACGTTCGTCATAGCGCTGGAGCAGGCTGAGCGCGGTCTCATATTGGCCCGCGAGGTTATGGGCGCGTTCCTCGTCCCACCCATCGATCTCGTAGAGCCAGCGGGCGAGATAGTCGGCGCCGATCGTTTTCCGGCTGTCGTGTACCGCGATGATGAAATCGAACCAGCGGCGCTGGTCCAGCGGATGGCTCGCACCGGTCGATTTGTTAGCCGCCGCCGAGAAGGCCCGAAGTTTCCGTGAGGCATCCGCCGACGTCCAGTCCTCGAGATTTTGGCGCGCTGCTGTGGCGTCGATCCGGTAGTCGAACTGGGGGGTAACGGGGCGGACTATGCGTTCGATGAAATCGGAAAGGATTGCGTTATATTGAGCGACGCCGAGTTCGCCGAATTCGATCGGGACGATGTTTGGCACATAATAGCCGTCGTCCCGACTCCAGAGCGTGAGGCCCGCAGCCTGGAGATCGTCGGACGTCCTGCGGCCGAACGCCAGAATATCGGCGTCAGTCACGTTGCGGCCGATCACAGCGGAGCGATCGGGATCATAATACCAGGGATCCACGGCTGCAGCGATCAGTGCCTGGCGGAGGTCGGAGCGCCGGGCGATCGGGCCGCGCAAATACAGGTCGCGAAACACTTCCATCGAGTCGACCATAACCATCCCTCGCATTAAGTCCGTTTCGACTGTGCCGCTTACGCGGCTCGTGAAGCGGTGCCCACGTAAGCACGCAGACAATATTGAGCGACCGCTTTCTAGATGCCAAGTGGCCGGGCTGAGTAACCGGGCGGGGTCGATTGCGGCCCATCCTCGAACCCGTCAACCACCCGCAAGGGCACCACCCGAAATCGTCGCATCGCACCGAAACCGGGCCGGCGGCTCATCCGCCGGCCCTATTCCCTTCGTCAGGCCATCGCCTTTTGCAGGTTCTGATCGAGCTTGTCGAGGAACGCGGTCGTGCTGAGCCAGGGTTCGTTCGGCCCGATCAGCAGCGACAGGTCCTTGGTCATGAAGCCGGCTTCGACGGTATCGACGCAGACCTTTTCCAGTGTCTCGGCGAAATGCTGGACATCGGGCGTATTGTCGAACTTGCCGCGGTAATACAGCCCGCGCGTCCAGGCGAAGATCGAGGCGATCGGGTTGGTCGAAGTCTGCTTGCCCTGCTGGTGCTGGCGGAAATGGCGGGTGACCGTGCCGTGCGCCGCTTCGGCCTCGACCGTGTTGCCGTCGGGCGTCAACAGCACCGAGGTCATCAACCCGAGTGAACCGAAGCCCTGCGCCACCGTATCGGACTGGACGTCGCCATCGTAATTCTTGCAGGCCCAGACGAAATTGCCGTGCCATTTGAGCGCCGAGGCGACCATGTCGTCGATCAGCCGGTGCTCGTAGCTCAGGCCGCGCGTGTCGAATTCGGCCTTGAATTGCTGCTCGAACACTTCCTGGAACAGATCCTTGAAGCGGCCGTCATAGGCCTTGAGGATGGTGTTCTTGGTCGAGAGATAGACCGGCCAATTGCGCAGCAGCCCGTAATTGAAGCAGGCGGCGGCAAAGCCGCGGATCGATTCATCTAGATTGTACATCCCCATGGCGATGCCGGAACTGGGGAAGTCGAACACGTCGAAATGGAGTGGTGCCCCGCCATCTTCCGGCGTGAAAGTCATGGTCAGCTTGCCGGCATCCGGCACGCGGAAATCAGTCGCGCGATACTGATCACCAAAGGCATGGCGGCCGATGACGATCGGCGCGGTCCAATTCGGCACGAGGCGCGGCACGTTCTGACAGATGATCGGCTCGCGGAACACGGTGCCGCCCAGGATGTTGCGGATCGTGCCGTTCGGCGATTTCCACATCTTCTTGAGCTTGAATTCCTCGACCCGCGCCTCGTCGGGCGTGATCGTGGCGCATTTGACGCCGACGCCATATTGCTTGATCGCGTTGGCCGCCTCGATGGTGACGCGATCGTCGGTCTGGTCGCGATATTCGATGCCGAGATCGTAATATTTCAGATCGATATCGAGATAGGGCAGAATCAGCTTGTCCTTGATGAACTGCCAGATGATGCGGGTCATCTCGTCGCCATCGAGTTCGACGACGGGGGTCGCCACCTTGATCTTGGTCATGCTCGGGTCTCCTGGCGGCTCGACGGCGCGGCCGGGTCGCAGCGCCGCCATCGAGCCAAATCGGGTAAAGGCGCGCCGTTTCGCGCGCCGTCGTATCGGCGCCGCAGAAAAAGCGCGCGACCATACCATGCCGCCTTCGGTCCAGATACACCCGACG
>JAXDMU010000537.1:0-8171 GCA_034665905.1 Aliidongia sp.
GTGATCCGCGGCGCGGCCTCGTCGCGCGCCAATCCATGCAACGCCGCGTGATAGAACAGATTCTGCTCAATGGTGAGATCGAGATCGAGCGTCGGCTGCTGAAATACCACGCCCATCCGGCCAAGCGCCGAAGCGGCGCGATGGCGCACATCGCTGCCGAACACCGCGATCGTCCCGGTGCCGCTGTGATAGAGCCGTGTTGCCAAGGCGAACAAGGTCGTCTTGCCGGCGCCGTTCAGGCCCAACAACACCGTGAAATCGCCGGGCCGCACCGCGAAGCTGACATTGTCGAGCACCTTCGTTCGGCCTAACGCGTGGCTCAGTCCCGCGACTTCCAGGGCCGCCTGATCCGCGGGCACGGTCACGGCGCCACCACGATGCCCCAGGGCAGCCGGCCGACCGGCACCGATTTCACGGTCTTGAGGGCGGTCACGTCGATCACCGACATGTCGTTGCTGACACCGTTCGTCGTGTAGAGTCGCTTCTCATCGGCCGAAAATGCCAGATTCCAGACACGCTGCCCGACCAGCAGATATTTTTTGACCTCAAAACTGGCCGCGTCGATCACCGCCACGCGGTTGGCCGGGCCGAGTGCGACGAAGGCCAGCTTGCGATCGTCGGTGATCGCGATGCCGACCGGCTGGATCGATTCGGCAGGCACGCCCGGAATCTCGAAGCGGATTTTCTTGACGACTTGATGGCTGGCGGCGTCGATCACCGAGACCGTCCCGCCGACCTCGGCCGAGACCCAGATTTGCGCGGCATCCTCGGTCCATTTCGCAACACGCGGGCGACTATCGACCAGAACATTGGCGACGATCTGATGCGTCGCCGTGTCGATGAAATGCGCCATGCTCGTGGTCTCGGACGTATTCACCAGAATTCGGCCGTCCGGGCTGATCCCCATGCCTTCCGGTTCGACGCCGACCGCAATCTCGGAAACGATCCGGCTTTCGGCGATGTCGAGGATCGAGACCATGTTGTCGTTCTCGTTCGAGACATAGAGCGTCTTGCCGTCCGGGCTGATCGTGAAAAGCTCGGGATCGGGGCCGCTGGGCAAGACACGCGACACACTCAGGCTGGCCAGGTCGAGCACCTCGATATGATCGGCATCGCTGGTGCAGATATAGAGGCTCTTCTTGTCGTTCGACAGCGCGATGCCACGCGGCCGCGCACCGACCGGCACGGTCTTGACCACCGCCAGTGACTCGCCGTCGAGCACGGTGATGGTGTTGTCCTTTTCGTTGGACACCAGCAGATGCTCGGCCTGCGCCGCGGGAGCGAGCAGCAAGGTGGCGGCAAGCAGCGTCCGGCCGATCATTGCATGGAACATGTTGTCTCCGGCCGATCGGTACCGAGCGTATCCAGCTCGGAAAACTCATGGAGAAAGCCCGGTTGCGGCGAAACCGAGACCAGCGAGCGCGCATCGGCCAGCAGCACGGGCTGGCGTAGTTGGCCGTCCCACGGTCGAAAGCTGAGCCGCGCGCCTTTGAAGGCGGCCAGTTCGAAGGCCGGGTCGCGCAGGAACGCGCCGATCGCGGCCGGGTCGGCGCTGCCGCTGCGCGTTGCCGCCTCGCCGAACGCGCGCACCGCCATCCAGGCGCCGTAATCCCGCTCGGTCATCCAGCGTCCAGCCTGCTTCAGGAACCGGTTCTGCAACTGCGTTCCGCCCCATTGCTCGAACGGGCGCGCCCAGGCGGTCGGCATCAGCCCCTGCGTACCGGCGACCGGCCGCGGATCAGTGCCGCGATAGCCGAGTTCGTCGCCGAAATTATCCGCCTCGTCGGCCACAACCATCACGTCGTAGCTGATCCCTTGGGTGAAGCGCGCGACTTCGGCCTCGATGGCGTAATGGCCGGTATCGGTACGGCGCGCGCCAGGATCATAGGTCCAGGGCTTGTCGGCCACGATGCGAATCTGGAATTTCCGGGCCGACCGGCGGAGGGCGGCGGCATAGGCCAGATCCGCCTCGTCATGCCCCACCGCCAGCAAGATCCGCTGCCACCTCTTGACCGCCAGATATTGCATCAGCGCATCGGCCAGCATGGCGCGGCTCGGCAGCAGATGGAAGACATTGCGCCGACACCCTTCGGCCCGCAGCATGTCGTCGGTCGCGGTCGCATCCAGGAAGGTCACGACGCTGGCTTCCGGCAGGTCGGCCAGACGCAGCAGCAATGCCGCCGGCAGATCGACGACGAAATTCCGGTACCCGCCAGCGCGGAACCGAGTGAACGCGGCCAGCACACGGTCCTCGTCCGGCTCAACCGCCTCCTCCAGATGATAGGTTTGCCCGGTGAAATGGCCGGTCGTCTCATTGTCGGCCAGCGCCACGCGGGCACCCTGGATGCCGTCGTCCGCCGGGGGCTGATCGAGATAGCTGAGCGGCAGGGTGCGCTTGGCGGCAAGACCGAGATAGGCGATGTCGATAGTCCCGGCCGCGGCCGATCCGAGCGCCGCGACGCCGATCAGGATAAGAGCCACCCAGCGCAAACCCCGCATCCACCCTCCTCGTCCGGCATCGTTGACTGCCGCTGGGGAAGCGGGCGCCGGGTCAGGCGGCGATAATGCCGAGACTGGTCGGGATCGGCCATAGAATATGCCCGTTCGCGCCCGTACTACTTTAGGCGTAGGGGTTACGAAGTCACCTGGATGACCGAACTCGCCGGGATGATGAGCTTGCCGATACTGAGATTGACCGCGCCATTGGAATTATCGACACCGGTAACGACGCCGGACGTGAAGACGGTCGATGGAATCGCAGTGCCCGAGGCATCGACCGCCGTGACGGTGAAGCTGTACTGGCCGGGCGGCAGCGTCGGCTGGCCGGGGCTGTTGCCGTCGTAGCTGACGTCGTTCTGCCCCGCGGTCGACGTGCCGGGAATCTGGGCCACGGTCTGGCCGTTGGCATTGATGATCTTGATCGTCGCCGAAGTCGCGTTGGACGAAAGATTATAGGACAGATTGTCCGAACTCGTACCGTCGAGCACGAAATTACCGCCACTGGCCTCGACCGTATGGCCGATATAGCCGATCGCCGTGCCGACCGTGCTCGTCGTCTGCCCAGAGATCAATGTCTGCAAATTGGCATTGGTGTCGAGTTGCTGTTCCAACTGTGAGAACTGAACCAACTGCGAGGTAAACTGATTCGTATCCAGCGGTGATGTCGGATCCTGATTGCGTAGCTGTGTCGTGAGCAGCGTCAGAAAGGTGTTGAATTGGGACTGCACCCCGGCATTGGTGGTGGCGAGCGGGCCGGTGCCCGTTGCCGTCGGGCCGGTCTGAGGCAACAGGCTGGTCTGAGTGGTCGCGGCGGTCAAAGACATGGTGACGCTCCTCAAGCGCGAATATCATAAAGCCGGTTTGCGCCCGAGCTTTGAATTGCGGGAGACGGCAGTTCGGCCACATCGGGAGCGCCACCCAACCCGGCCCGGCGGGAAGCCTGACCATTGCCGTTGCGGCGTTCCTGCGCCTGACCGAAACCTTCGCCGGAATTGCGCAGGCTGAAATTGAGCGACCCGGCATCGGTGTTGACGCCGGCATCGTTTAACGACTTGACCAGATGATGGGCGTCCTGGCGCAACAGCGCCAAGGTTTCCGGGCGATCGGCGATGAAGCTGGCCGTGGCATGGCCTTTGGCATCGAGATCCAACTTGACATCGACCGTGCCAAGCCGTTCCGGCTTGAGTTGCAGCGTGAAGCTCTGCGCACCACTGGCGGCATTGTGGGTAATCGCCAGCGCCAATTGCACCGCGGGCAGCGTAGCCGGTGTGGTCGGGCCGGCTGGTGTCGCCGGAGTGGTCGGGCTCGCCTGCCCCAAAGGACCGGCAGCGGTCGCGGCGAATCCGGTCGCAAGCGGTGCTGCCGATGCGGCGGTGTCCGGTGCAGCGGCGCCCGCCGGCACCGCGGCGACTGCGGGACTCTTGTGGTCGCCTGCCGGATCGATGACGGGCGGGCGGGCGCCGGCAATTTGCGCAGTTGCATTCGGAGCCGGGAAATTCTGAGCCGCGAGGGTTGCCGCAAAATCGCTGGCGGTCGGATCGGCCGCTGCCGCAGTATTCTGATCGTCCTTGATTTGAGCATCGACCGTAGAGTCGGGCTTGGGTGCCGTATCGCTTGACGGCCGCACCTGCTCCTGTGCCTGCAACGCGACCAGCAAAGAAGGCTCCGTCACGCCGACGCCCGCCACCGGCGGTGCCGCGGCCAAGACGCGCACGGTGCCGGAGCCCGACGACGCGCTACCGCCCGCGCGCCCCGCGGCACCGGCCGCGGACGTGGGTGACGGCCGGGGCGTAGAGGCGAGTGCCGGGGAAGTGTCGTGCACCGGAAGCGGCACGGTATTGGGGATCGGCGGGGCTGGGACCGGTGCCGGAGCCGAAGCCGCAACCAGCGCTGCGGGTGCCGCCGGAACGGTTTCCATTGGGGGCGAAACCTTTACGGCGTCCTGAGACGGCTCGGACGCCACCGATGGCGAGGCGGGCAAGGGCGCGGTTACCGACGCCGTTGCCACTTGGGGAAGCGAGGCCGACCTGACGGGTAAGGCGTTCACCACGGCGGGTCCGGACGCCGCCGACGACGCGCCGGGAATCGGCGCGGCAACCGTCGGGATACCAATGGGCGCGAACGAGGCCACAGCCCCGGCGCCCGCTGTCGCATCGGTTCCAGTACCGGCCACCGCAGTCGAACCGGACAAGGACAACGCCGGGGCCGCCACCGCCGGTACAGGGGCATTGTCGTTCGGAGACAGGATTTTCGGGTCTTGGTTGCCGGCGGCATTTCCCACCAGGACCGCCGGAATCGGCACCGGGAATATGGCAACCGGCACAGGAACCGGCACCGGCACCGGAATCTGCCCGACGACCGCAATCTTGTCCGGCTCGCCATCGCTGCTCGGGGCAGAGTCTTTGGCTTCATGCGGGAGGGCGGCGCGCGGCATCGAACGGGCCGGCACCGCCGATGAGGCGGTACCGGAAGCCGGCACGCCGCGCTGCACCGAAAGCTGAAGCAAGTCGGCAAAGCCGCCCTGGCCCGACGGGGCTGTGGCATTAGCCGGCGATGCGGCCGGAGGCGGAGCGCTCGCTTCGATCGCCGACACGGTCATGGCCTGTCTCCTGAACGCGGTTGAACCAGCATCACAGCACCCGGTTCACAGTGATCGAGGGATGACGCTCGCTGCGCGCGCCATATCCCAGGCGTTCCTTGCCATAGGTGAAGTTCGCCGTGGTCGCCCGCCGCGCCGCCCGCGCCACCAGGTCCAGCACCCGGCGCGTAGCCTTGAGATGGATATCGACCGCCTGGGCGTTGACTTGGGCTAATGTGCCCAGCCGGCGCACCGATATCGCCAGATCGGGTGCTGCCGGCTCGTTTCGCAAATCGATCCCCGGCTGCTGACGCATGATCTGCATCAGCGCGTCGTAGCGCGCAGTAAGTTTGAGCTTCTCGGGCACGATATCATCGAGCTTGGGCAGGCCGGGCGCCTTGAGACGGGCTGTTTCCTGCTCGATGAGTTCGCTCAGGCGATTGGTCACCGCAACCAGTTCGGACAGCAGTCGGTCGGCGGTGAGGCGGATCGGTTCTTCGGTCATTTCTGGCTGTGCTCCTGCATCCGGAGCATCTCGCGCTCGATCGAATCGGCGACACCGAGCGATCCGGTCGAGGCGATCGCCTTGCCATATTCCTGATTGAGCATCGAGCGATACATCTGCTCGCCATTGCCGCCGCCGAACAGTTTGTTGGTCTTGACCCCGGCGGTCATGCTTTCGAGCATCGAACTCATGAACATCGCCTCAAAATCCTGGGCCGCTTTCTTCAGGGCCGCAGCCTTGGCCGGCGAGCCGTCGACCGAAATGCCGGCATTCGGCGGCGTTTGGATGCCGGCCTGATAGGCCAGATTCGCGGTACCGAAGGTCGCAGAGGAGAAATCGAGACCGGCCATGTCAGCGTACCTCCAGATCGGCTTGCATTGCGCCCGCTGCCTTGATGGCTTGCAGGATCGAAATCATGTCGCGCGGCCCGATGCCCAGCGCATTCAGGCTGTTGACCAATTCCTGAATGGTGATGCCCGGCGGCAGGACGGCCAGACGGCGATCCTTCTGCTCATCGACCGCGATGTTGGTCTGCGGCACGACGGTTGTGGCGGCGCCCCCATTGGGCGCGAACTGCACGCCGCCCCGTCCCGCCGCCCCGTTGGCAGGTGCTGCGGCATTGCCGCCTGGGGCGAAGGGTGCGGGCTGCGACACCTGCGGCGTTTCGGTGATGCGCACGGTCAGGCTGCCCTGGGCGACCGCGACCGTGCTGATCCGCACGTTCTCGCCCATGACGATGATGCCGTTGGCTTCGTCGATGATGACGCGGGCCACCTGATCGGGCTCGACCCGCAACTGCTCGACCGAGGTGACGAACCCGACCATGTCGGATTTCGCCGAGTCCGGCACCGTCAGCTTGACCGTGCCAGCATCAAGCGCGTTGGCGAGCGGCTGATGCAAGGCGGCATTGATCGCCTGCGCGACGCGCTCGGCCGTGGTGAAATCGGGATTGCGCAGCGCGATGTTCAGCGACGACAGCGAGCGCAGATCGAAGGCGATCTCGCGTTCGACGATGGCGCCGTTCGGGATGCGGCCCGACGTCGGCACACCTTTGGTCACCGTGGCGCCCTGCCCCCGCGCCGTGTAGCCGGCGACCGAGAGTTGGCCCTGCGCCACAGCGTAAACTTCGCCATCGGCGCCGAGCAGCACTGTGGTGACCAGCGTGCCGCCCTGCAAATTCTTGGCATCGCCGACCGCCGAAATATTGACGTCGATGCGGGTGCCCTGGCGGGCATCGGCACGCAATGTACCGGTGACCATAACCGCAGCGACGTTATTGGTTCGCAGCGCCGGGTCGCGAGCATTGACGCCCAGGCGCTCCAGCATGCCGATCAGGCTCTCGCGGGTGAAGATGTCGCGGGTCAGGTCGTCGCCGGTGCCCGGGAGACCGACCACCAGCCCATAACCGATGAGCAGATTGTCGCGGGCGCCTTCGAATTCGGCGATATCCTTGAGTCGCACCGCGGCATCGGCACCCAAGCCGGGCCAGATCATGGCCACGGTGGCGAGAAGGGTCAGGAGATGGCGAAGTTTTCTGGTCATGCCACCTTCCTAGCGATCCTCGTGCCAGCTTGAACTCGAAGCCAAGTTCCTGTTATCAAAAGAAACATCCAACAGCGTCGGCGGGCGGGGGCCGGCATTCCCTGCCCAAGCCGGCAGAAACTGCCGGGTCGCTGTTTTCACCGCGTAAAGCAAGTGTTAAGGGCAACGGCCCGATCTTGTACTCTCGCGTGCAAAGGAGCGTTCCCAGACAATGAAAGTCGAAGCCAACCGACCGGTCGGCACTTCCGGCGTTCGCAAGGACGGCAAGGGCAAGAGCGGTGCCGGCTTTGCCGACAACCTGCGTACCGAAGAGGACGCGCCGGTCGCCGGAGTCATGGCGTCGCCGACACTTACGGGCATTGATGCGCTGATGGCGCTCCAGGAGATGCCGGACGCGACGGCCCAGCGCAAGCGTGCGGTCGCACGCGGCGAGCAACTGCTCGACCGGCTGGAAGATCTGAAACGCGGCATGCTGCTCGGCCGGCTCGGCGTCGACAAGCTGCACGATCTTGCGAGACTCGCGGCCCAGTCGGCCGGCGGGATCGACGATCCAGATCTGCGCGATCTGCTCCAGGAGATCGAACTGCGCGCCAGAGTCGAGTTGGCGAAACTCCAACGCACCGCCGAGTAGGTCCCCTTCGCTGCGGCCGATCCAATATGGCCGAATTACAACGGTTTGCCGGCCTTTGATGCGCGTTCGATAAAAAGCACTGTGCATGGCTTGCCGGAGCGGGGAACGATTCATATACTCCGCGGCGTTTTGCCCATCTCAGGGTGCATGGAGTATGTGATGCGGCCTACTCTTCCACCGGACTACCGACCCTCGGACGACGAAGAATTCATGAATCCGACGCAGATCGAGTATTTTCGGCAGAAATTGCTACGGTGGCGGGCGGATCTTCTCGCCGAGTCCAGCGAAACGCTGAACCACCTCAAGGAAGAAAGCCTGTCCGAACCCGACGTGACCGACCGGGCGACGCTGGAGACGGATCGCTTCACCGAATTGCGGACGCGTGATCGCGAGCGCAAGCTGATCGCCAAGATCGA
>JAXDMU010000538.1:0-8502 GCA_034665905.1 Aliidongia sp.
GGCGTGAAGCTTGGCCACGGCGCCGACCAGGCTGAGGCCAAGGCCGACGCCGGGCGTGCCGCGCCCGGCGTCGCTGCGGTAGAAGCGCTCGGCGACCTTGGGCTTTTCCGCATCGGGAATGCCGGGACCGTCATCGGCGACGATGATTTCGACGGTGCCGTTTTCCCGGCGCCGGGTTTCGACCGAGATCGCCCCATTTTCTGGCGTGAATTTCAGCGCGTTGTCGATGAGGTTGGCGATCGCCTGGGCCAGCAGCACCGGATCGCCGCGGATCGCCAGCCCATCCTGGCCGCGAAACGACAGGGCGATGCCCTTCAGTTCGGCCGCCGGCAGATAGAACTCGACCGCCTTGGCGGCCAGTTCGTCGGCCTCGATCTCGACGAAGCCGGAACGGCGCGCGCCGGTATCGATTTCGGCCAGCCGCAGCAGGGCGTTGAAGATGCCGATGACCCGATCGACATCGGCGACTGCCGCATCGATCTCGGCAAAGCATTCCTCGGGCGGCGGGCGCGTCACGCTCAGCTCTTCCAGGCGCGACCGCAACTCGGCCAATGGCGTGCGCAGATCATGGGCGATGGCGTTGGAGACATTGCGCACGCCATGGACCAATTGTTCGATCTGACCCAGCATGCGGTTGATCGTTCGCGACAAGGTGCTGAACTCGTCCTGGCCGGTGCCGGTCGGCAGCCTTCGGCCGAGATCACTGTGGATGATGCCGGAAACGGTTCGGCTGATGCTGTCCATGCGCGACAGCACAGCATGACGAACCAGAATCCCGCCGAACATACCGACGATCGAGAGCACCCCGACCGCCGCCGCCAGCCCGTACCAGAACCGTTGTTCGAGCGGTTCGAACAAGCCGCGGTCGCGCCCGACCAGCAGGTGATAGCCGTCCGGCAGCACGGTTCGCACCAGCCGCACCGCGACCGGATGATTGTTGCGTATCATGGTGAGGGTATAGGCGCCGGGCGATTGCGGAACTTCCGATGGCCATTCGGCGAGGTTGCCGGCCAGCGGCTTCAGCGTGGGATCGGCCAGCAAAAGCAGCCGTTCGGCCGCGATCTGCATACGCACGCGTTCGTCGATGAAAGCCGCGAGCCCGTCCGGCCCGTGCTGCTTGAAAACCGTGGCGAAGCGCTGGGCGTCTTCCTGAAGAATTTCGGTGCGGCCATCCTCGATCGTGACGCGCCAGGCGTACCAAAGCGGTGCGGCGAACAGGGCGAGCGTCACCAGCCCGAGTGCGACATAGCCGATCGCCAGCGTGAAGGCCGAGGTGCGCATCTCAGTCGCCAGCACTCATCATGTAGCCGGCATTGCGCACGGTGCGCAGCAGCGGCCGCTCGACCTCGCCTTCGATCTTCTGGCGCAGATTGCTGATGTGGACATCGACGACGTTGGTTTGCGGATCGAAATGATAATCCCAGACACTTTCCAGCAGCATGGTGCGGGTCACGACCTGATCGACATGCCGCATCAGATATTCGAGCAGTTTGAATTCACGGTTCTGCAAAATGATCGCGCGCTCGCCCCGCACCACCTTGCGCGACAGCAGATCCATCTTCAGATCGCCGACCGTCAGGGTGGTTTCGGTCGAACTGCCCTGGGAACGGCGCATCAGGGCGTCGAGCCGGGCCAGCAGCTCGCCGAAAGCGAACGGCTTGGTCAGATAATCGTCGCCGCCGCTTCGAAGTCCGCGGATGCGCTCATCGACATCGCTGAGCGCGCTCAAAATCAGCACCGGCGTCAGATCGCCGGTCTTGCGTAGGGCCTCAATGATCGCGAGGCCGTCGATCTGGCCAGGCAACATGCGGTCCATGATGATCGTGTCGTAGCGTTCGCTGACCGACATGAACATGCCGTCGCGTCCGTTATCGGCGTGATCGATGGTGTGACCGGCCTCGCGCAGGCCCTTGACGACGAAATTGGCGACGCGTTCATTGTCTTCGACCAGCAAGACCTTCATGACATCGCCTCGCGCCCGCTCGTCAATCCGCGGCATCCGGCTCGACCGCCGAGCCAGGGTGATGATGCCCGGCCGGCGCCGCATGACCCCTGGTCAGCCACAGATTGACCCGGTCGAGATAGAGGTAAACCACCGGCGTCGTGAATAAAGTCAGGATCTGGCTCAGCACCAGACCGCCGACCATGGTGTAGCCGAGCGGCTGGCGCAGTTCCGAGCCGGTCCCCTGTTCGAGCATCAGGGGCAAGGCGCCGAGCAGCGCCGCCATGGTGGTCATCATGATCGGGCGAAAGCGCAGCAGGCACGCTTGGCGGATCGATTCCTGCGGATTGAGGCCTTGCTCGCGCTCCGTCTGGATTGCGAAATCCACCATCATGATGCCATTTTTCTTGACGATGCCGATCAGCAAAATGATGCCGATGAGGGCGATGACCGACAGATCGAAATGAAAGGCCATCAGCATCAGCAGCGCGCCCACGCCGGCAGAGGGCAGCGTTGAGAGAATGGTCAGCGGGTGGATATAGCTCTCATAGAGCATGCCGAGGATGATGTAGACTGCAACGAGGGCCGCCAGGATGAGATAAGGCTCGCTTTTCAACGAGGTTTGAAATGCCTGTGCCGTGCCTTGGAAGGTGCCATTGATCGCACTCGGCAATCCCATCGCGGCCGCGCCGGCTTCGATCGCATCGACCGCGTCGCCCAATGCGACGCCGGGCGCCAGATTGAACGACAGGGTGACGGCGGGAAACTGCCCCTGGTGATTGATCGACAGATATCCTGTATGAATCGTGTCGAACTTGACGAAGGTCGAGAGCGGCACCTGCTGCCCGGTGAGCGGTGAGGTGACGTAGAGCTTGTTCAAGGTGGCCGGGTCGGCTTGCAGTGTCGGGTCGATCTCCAGAATGACGTGATAGCTGTTGAGCTGGGTGAAATATTGCGTCACTTGACGCTGGCCGAACGCGTCATAGAGCGTGTTGTCGATCAAGGCTGGCTGAATGCCGAACCGGGCGGCCTGATCGCGATCGATGGTGATCGACAAGGTCGTGCCGTTGGCCTGCTGGTCCGACGCGACGTCGCGCAATTGCGCAAGTCCCTGGAGCTTGGTCAGCAGCTTGGGCGCCCATTCGTTCAACTCGTTGATGTTTGCGTCCTGCACTGTGTACTGATATTGCGTGCGCGTGGTGCGCCCGCCGACATTGAGATCCTGCGTCGCCTGAAGAAACAGCGTCGCGCCCTCGACTTGAGCGAGCTTCGGCCGCAGCCGCGTGATGATCTCGTCCGCCGTGGCGCTGCGCTGATCGCGCGGCTTCAGGCCGATCACGATGAAACCGTTATTGACCGGCCGATTGCCGCCGAGAAATGTGCCGAAACTCGCGACATCAGGGTCGGCCGTGACGATGTCGGTCAGCTTGTGCTGTCGGCGGACCATCTCGGCGAAGGATACGTCCTGCGAAGCATCGGCCAGCCCGGCGATGATGCCCGTGTCCTGTTGCGGGAAAAACCCTTTCGGTTCGACGATATAGAGCCCGACCGTCGCCGCCACCGTGACGAAAAATACCATCAGCGTAACGAATTGATGGCCCAGCACCAAATCGAGGCCCTTGGCGTAGAGCGCCAGCAATCGGTCGAAGAAACGCTCGATCAGCAGGTAGAGGCGGCCGTGCCGCGCATGCTTTTCATCGCGCAGAAAGAGCGAGCACATCATCGGCGACAGGGTCAGCGAGACGAAGGCCGAGACCGCGATGGTCATCGTCACGGTAATAGCGAATTCGCGCATCAGCCGGCCGATGATCCCGCCCATCAGCAGCAGCGGAATGAACACGGCCACCAGCGAAATGCTGATCGACAGGATGGTGAATCCGATTTCGCCGGCGCCTTTGATCGACGCTTCCATCGGCGACAGGCCGTCTTCCAGATGCCGGTAAATATTCTCCACCATGACGATCGCGTCGTCGACGACGAAGCCGACAGCGATGGTAAGCGCCATCAGCGACAGATTGTCGAGGCTGTAGCCGAAGACATACATCAGCGCTGTCGTGCCGAGCAGCGATAGCGGTACCGTAATACTGGAAATCAGCGTCGCCCAGAAATTGCGCAAGAACAGGAAGATCACCAGCACGACCAACGCGATGGTCAGCATCAGCGTAAATTCGACATCCTCGACCGATGCTTTGATCGTGGTCGTGCGGTCGATCACCTTGTCGATCTTCACGGCAGGGGGCACCGAGGCGAGGATATGCGGCAATGCCGCCTCGACCCGCGAGACGATGTCGATGATATTGGCGCCGGGCTGCTTGAAGACTTGCAGGATGATGCCGTAGCCGTCTTTCTGCCAGGCCGTCAGTTGAGTGTTCTCAGGTCCGTCGACCGCGACACCGATATCGCGGATGCGTACCGGTGCGCCATTCTTGTAGGCGACGATGATATCGTTCCACGGTGCTGCTTTCAGCAACTGGTCATTGTCGTAGATGACATAGTTATGCTTGTCGCCGTTGATCGACCCCTTCGGCGTATCGACTGTCGCCGCATTGATGACCCCGGCGACGTCTTCCAGCTGAATGCCGAGGGCGGCGATCTTGGCCGGGTCGACCTGCACCCGCACTGCTGGTTTCTGCTGGCCGCCGACCGTGATCTGGGCCACGCCCGAGATCTGCGAGAGTTGTTGCGAAATGACGTTTTCGGCATAATCGTCCACCAAGATGATCGGCATCGTGTCCGAATGCACCGAATAGATCAGGACCGAGGCATCGGCCGGGTTGACCTTCTTGTAGCTGGGCGGGGATGGTAGGTTCTTGGGCAATTGCCCGCCGGCCGCGTCGATCGCGGTCTGAACATCCTGAGCGGCGGCGTCGATATTTCGGTTGAGGTCGAATTGGAGCGTGATCGTCGAGGTGCCGAGCACGCTCGTCGAGGTCATCTGGGCGAGGCCCGGAATCTGGGCGAACTGAAATTCGAGCGGCGTTGCGACCGACGAAGCGATGGTTTCCGGGCTGGCGCCGGGTAGGGCGGCCGTCACCAGCAGCGTCGGGAAATCGACCTGCGGCAGGGGGGCGACCGGCAGCATTAGAAAGGCGACCAGCCCGACCAGAAAGACGCCGACCATCAGCAGCGAGGTGGCGACCGGCCGCTGGATGAACGGGGTCGAGAGGCTCATGGCTTGGCACTCGCCGCAACAGGCTTGACGCTGACCGGGATGCCGGGCTGGAGGCGATATTCGTTGCTGGTGGTCACGCGCTCCCCGGCCGTGAGCCCGCTGGTCACGACCGCGACACCGTCGGCATCCTGAGCGGTCTCCAGCGGGCGCATTTCGACCTTCGAATCCGGCGTCACGACATAGCAAAAGACGCCGCCCGGCCCGCGCTGAAGGGCGGTGGAGGGAATCGTCAGCGCCTTGTGCCGCGTGCTTTGAAGGGTTTTGGTATTGACGAACTCGCCGGGCCACAGCCGGTTGGCTTTATTGGGAAAGCTGGCTTTGAGGCGAAGCGTTCCGGTCGTCTGATCGATCTGGTTATCGACCAGCATCAGCGTACCCCGGTCCAGTTCGGTCTTGCCGTCCTGCGACAAGGCGGTAACGGCGACCGGGCCGGACGCCAGGGCGGCATTGATGTCGAGCAGAGCGTCTTCCGGCAGCGTGAAGATCACGGAAATCGGCTGAATCTGCGTGACGACGACGATGCCGGCGGTCGAAGCGGCATGCAGATTATTGCCCGGATCGATCAGACGGATGCCGGTGCGGCCGGGAATCGGCGAGGTGATCGTCGTGTAATCCAGATTGGTCTTGGCATTGTCGATCGCCGCCTGATCGCCCTTGACCTGCGCGGTAAGCTGCGCGACCAGCGCGCGCTGGGTGTCCAGAATCTGCTTGCTGGTGAAATTCTGCGGCGCCAGCGTGACGTAGCGTTCCAGGTCGCGCTGCGCATTGGCCAGTTGCGCGGCATCCTTGTCCTTGGTGGCGACCGCTTGATCGAAGGCCGCCTGATAGGGCCGGGGATCGATCTGCGCCAGGAAATCGCCGGGCTTGACGGTCTGGCCCTCGACGAAGCCGATCTTGGTCAACTCGCCATCGACGCGGGGCGTGATCGTCACGGTGTAGAATGCCTGCACCGTCCCGATGCCGCCCAGATAGACCGGCACATCGGCTTCGGCGGCGATGGCGGTATCGACGGCGACCGCCTGGGGCAGCCGTGGCGGCGCGGCACGCGATTGCGGCGCGCGCAGCAATATGCCGCCCGCCGTCAAGGCCAGCAGGAAGAGCCCGCCCACGCCGAACAGCACGAGGCGGGTATGGCCGATGGCGCCGGTGAGCGAACTATTTGATTTTCTCATCCTGGCATTCCTAACTTTGCCGCCAGCCGCCGCCGAGCGCGCTGAACAGGGTAACAAGTGCCTGAAGCTGACCGAACCGCGCCTGGACCAGCGCGTCTTCGGCGGTGAACAATGCGCCTTCGGTGTTAAGAACCGTCAGGATATTGATCGTGCCGGCATGCATCTGCGACTGGGCAATTTCATACGCGCGCCGGGCCGCCGCGGTGGCATTCTCCTGCCGCCGGGTCTGATCGGCGGTCTGCTGCACGCCAATCAGCGCATCTTCGACATTGCCGAACGCCGAGAGCACCGCCTTGCGATACGTGGCGACCAACTCGTCATAAGTCGCTTTGGACAAGTCCAGCTGCCCTTCGAGCGCCCCGCCTTCGAAGATCGGCTGGGTGAGGCCGGCACCGAGCGCGAACAAGCCATTGGCCGGGTTGAAGGCCGTTGCGAGCGCGGTGCTCGCGAACCCGGCCGAACCGGTCAGTTGAATGCTGGGAAAGAACGCCGCCCGTGCGACGGTGATGTTGGCATTGGCCGATTTCAGATGCGCTTCGGCCGACGCGACATCCGGCCGCCGAGCCAGCAATTCCGATGGCAGGCCCGGCGCGACACTTGGCAATGACAGATCGCCCAGCGTGCCGCTTGCGACATCCAGCGATTCCGGGGTCTGGCCCAGCAGGATCGCCAAGGCGTCGATGGTCTGGCGCAATTGCTCGCGCAAGGGAGGAATCGCGGCGTTCAGGGTTTCGACGGTGGTTTCCTGCTGTGCGGTGTCGAGCGCCGTGACGATGCCGACCTTCTCCTCAAGCTCCAGCCCTTTCAGGATATCCTGGGCACTGGTGAAATTGGCTTCGGCGACGTGCAGCCGATCACGTGTTTCGATCGCCTGGAAATAGGTCGTCGCCACGGCCGTCATGACGCTGAGTTCGACCGTTGCCTGATCGTAACGACCGGCCAGCGCGGTCGCCAAAGCGGCGTCGGCCGCCGCCCGGTTCTTGCCCCAGAAATCGATCTCGTAGCTCGCATTGAGGCCGGGCGCGAACACAGTGTCGGTCCTCGACCCACCGGAACCCGATATGCGCTGATGGGTCGCCGTCGCAGTGCCCTGCACTTGCGGCAGCAAGGGCGCACCGGCGATCCGCGCCTGCGCATCCGCCTCGCGCACCCGCGCCACCGCCGCCGCCAGATCGTAATTGGCCGCTTGTGCCTGGGCGATATAGGTATCGAGCGTGGCCGAGTTGAACCCCTGCCACCACTCGGTCGAAGGCCACGCCGACGGTTCCGAACTGACCAGCCAGTCCGGCGGGGTAGGTGTTGCCGGTCGCTGATAGTCCGGGCCGATGTCGCAGCCCGACAGAACGAACGCCGCGGCCAGAACCAGGCGGATGCGCGATGACGGGCGGTGCGGAAAGGCAAGGGGTGAGATGGTCATGATCCACAGGCGAGGGTGTCGGGCGCTGGGTCAGCGGTTATGATCGTCTCGCTCCCATTGGGGCGGAGAGGAGCGCGCGTCGAGATGGAGATCAACACTTTGCCCCTGTTACGGTGCTGGTAGTAAACCTGCGGGCATTGAGCCGGAATTGGCGGCGGATTAAGTTTTTTTAATCTAGCGGATTATGGGCGGCAATGGCGATTCCCCTGGGCGCGTTCCTCGACGGGCGTCCCGAGATTCAGCGCCTGACCGAACTTTGAGCGCCATCGCTCAGCGATTGCCGGCGAGCGACACCTGATTCCAACTCGACCGGCGCAGCGCCCGGTGCATCGGCAGCAAGGCGATGGCCACCGGCAGGATGGCCCAGAGGCTGCGCTGAATCAGCAGATACGCGGCAATCGACCAAACCGTCCCGACCAGCATTTCGGCGAGCGTGCGCACGAAATTGTCGGAGCCGCGCCGGGCGAATTGATTGCGCTTGGTCGGCGCGCGATAGAGATAGTTCAGGACCGCACAGCACAGCGCGCTGCCGGCACAGCAGAGCGCCAGCGAGAAACCGAGCCACAGGCTGAACCAGGACGCTGCGGCCAGGGGTATCAGCATGAACAGCACCACCGGCAACAGGGCCGCCTCGATCTTTGCGCGCAGAATCGCACCCGAGGACAGCGGGGCAGAGGCCAGCAGATCGATCGCATCCTCGCCCGATAGGGTCAGCCAGGTCAACCCGCCGGCCATGTAGCCGGCGGTCATGACCAGCACCAACCAGCGTGCAGAATTGCCGCCGGTCTGGGTCCGCCAA
>JAXDMU010000539.1:0-3469 GCA_034665905.1 Aliidongia sp.
GCCGACGCGCTGCTGCATGCCGCCTGATAGCTGGTGCGGGAAGCTCTTCTCGAATCCGCGCAAGCCGACGAGCGGCACGAACCGCCGCGCCGCTACCTTTTCGCTGCCCGTCAGCGGGCGATGCAACTGCATCTCGCGCGAAAAGAACACGTTCTCTTCGACCGTACGCCAAGGAAACAGGCCGATATATTGAAACACCATGCCGCTGCCCGGGCGCGGGCCGGTGACCGGCCGGTCGTCGATGAACACGGACCCGCTGCTCGCCGGCAACAGACCGGCGACGATCCGCAACCGCGTTGTTTTGCCGCAGCCGCTCGGCCCCAATACAGACATGAAGCTGAATTCCGGGAATTCGATGCTGATGACGTTGTTCGCGGCGACCCCCGGGAACCAATGCCGGGTGAACAGCGTGGATTTGGTCTGCATAAACTGCTTGCTGACGCGTTCCACTCTGATCTTGGCACGAGGACGGGCCGGGGTTTGCGTGGAATTGCGCGCCCGTTCTGGTTGGACGTTCAAGCCTTACCCCCACGTAATTGGATTGCGGAAACCCGTCGCCGCGGCAGACTGGGGCATTGCTTTCGGAGGTGTCAAGGACAGCACGAATCCGTCCTTTACCCCAGGGCAAGATCGCGCTTTCGAAAGGTACAGCCAATTGTTAGGCTTGCAAAAAACCGGTCGGAACCGGTTGAAACGGAAAAGGAGGAAGAGGCCGTGAGAACCACAGTGAAAATTTCTGCATTTGCCTGCGCGACGCTTGCGTTGGTGGCCACCAGCGCCAGCGTGCAGGCGCAGCAAGCGTCCAACATGACGTTCTTCGTCACCAGCGTGGGCGGCGGCAAAGGCGCGGACCTGGGCGGCCTCGCGGGCGCCGACAAGCACTGTCAGGACCTGGCGCAAGCCGTGGGCGCCGGCAGCCGCAACTGGCGCGCTTATCTCAGCACCCAGGCCACCGGCGGCACGGCGGCCGTGAATGCGCGCGACCGCATCGGCCGCGGACCATGGCAGAACGCCAAGGGCGTTACCGTCGCCACCAGCGTCGAGGATCTGCACAGCGACAATAACAAACTCACCAAGGAGACCGCACTGACCGAGAAGGGTACGGTCGTCAACGGCCGCGGCGATACGCCGAATATGCATGATGCTCTCACTGGCTCGCAGGCGAACGGTACGGCCTTCCCTGCCGCCGAGGACAGGACTTGCGGCAACTGGACGAAGAGCACCGGCACGGGCGCGGCAATGCTCGGCCATATCGACCGCAAGGGCCTGCCCGGCAGCCCGGAGCCGAGCCCCTGGAACACGGCGCACCCGTCACGCGGCCCGGGCGGCGGTTGCAGCCAGCCCGATCTGGTCAGCACCGGCGGCGCCGGACTGTTCTATTGCTTCGCGACCAACTAGCCGGGGCGCGGCACACTCCCGCATTGGCAGACGAAAGCGAGCGCTCGCGATGAGGATAGCAGCACTGTGCGGCCTGATCGTGGGCGCCACACTTACGGGGCTTGGACCCGGTTGGGCCCAGGCCCCGATTGTGGTGAATGTCGGCGCCGCCAGCACGACCAGCGACGCGCCGATCTACATCGCCGACAAGAAGGGCTACTTCCGCGAGGAAGGCCTGGAAGCGAAGGTGACAAACTTCCGCTCGGCGGCCGACATGGTGGCGCCACTCGGCATTGGCCAGCTCGACGCTGGCGCTGGCTCCGCTTCGGCGGGCCTCTATAACGCCATGCTGCAAGGCATCAAGATCAAGATCGTCGCTGACAAGGCTTCCTCGGCGCCGGGCTACGGCGCCACCAAGATTCTCGTCCGCAAAGACCTCGTCGACAGCGGGCGCTTCAAGACGATCAAGGACTTCAAGGGCATGAAGTTCGCCATGAACGCCCCCGGCGTCAGTAACACCGCCACGCTCAACGCACTCTTGAAATCGGCCGGGCTCAAATATTCCGACGTCGAGACGGCAAATCTGCCGTTCCCCGACCACGTGGCAGCCCTCAGCAACAAGGCCGTCGACGCCTCTGCCTCGGTTGAGCCAGGCCCCACCATCGCCATCAAGAATGGCTTTGCCGTCCTGGTGAAGGGGGATGACGAGATCATCCCGAACCATCAGATCGCGGTGCTGCTCTATTCGGAAAAATTCAGCCAGAACGCGGATGCGGCGCGACGTTTCATGCGCGCCTATCTGCGGGCGGTCCGGTTCTATAATGGCGCGCTGCAGGACGGCCGCATGATAGGTCCCAACGCCGACGAGGTGATCGCCATTCTTGCTGCCTCCACGCCGATCAAGGACCCTGCCGTCTACAAAGCCATCACCCCGACCGGAATGAATCCCGATGGCAAGGTCAACGTGCAGAGCCTCGCCGATGATTTGGCCTTTTACAAAGAGCAGGGCCTGATTACCGGCGACATCAAGGCCGAACAGGTGGTCGACAATTCATTCGTCGACGCCGCGGTGAAGGAGCTGGGGCCGTATAAGAAGTAACTGCTGCTCCTGTCCGGCGCTATGCTCGCGGCCCACCGCATTCGCCATCGACCGGAAATCCCGATGGCCTGCGCGCGTTTGCGATAATCAAAAACTTCAACGGAGGAAACGATGACAACCGTAACGGTTAGGATACTTCTCGCGGCCATCGTTGGTCTCAGTGTTACTGCGCACTCGCCAGCCTCCGCCCAGAGCGTGGCAGAGTTCTACAAGGGCAAAACGGTCCAGATCATCGTCGGTTTCGGCGTGGGCGGAGGGTACGACCTTTATGCCCGCGCGCTCGGCCGTTATCTCGGCAGATACGTGCCGGGCCAACCTACCGTGGTGGTGCAAAATCTCGAAGGCGCCGGCAGCGTACGCGCGGCCAATCATGTCTATTCCGGCTCGCCGCCTGACGGCACGGTCATCGCAGCCGTCAATCAGAACATGCCGATGTATCAGTTGCTCGGAGGCGCCGGCGCGCGCTTCGAAGCGGCCGGCATGCAATGGCTCGGCAGCATGGCCAACTCCAACGGCCTTGTTTACACGTGGCATACCAGCGGCATCAAAACGCTTGAGGACGCCAAGCACACCGAGGTTCCCATGGGCGCCGTCGGCAACGCCTCAGACTCCGTGATCTTCCCGAATTTGATCAACGACCTGCTCGGCACCAAGTTTAAGCCGATCACCGGCTATGCCGGTTCGTCGCAGATTCATCTGGCAATGGAGCGCGGCGAAGTCATGGGCCGCGGCGGTAATAGCTGGGTCAGCGTGCAGACCGCCAACATGAGCTGGGTGACCGAGAAGAAGATCAACATCCTGGTCCAGATCGGACTCGAAAAGGAGCCGGAACTGCCGGACGTGCCGCTCCTTCTCGACCTCGTGAAGGGGGATGACGTCGGCGTCGTCAAACTGGTGAGCTTGCCGACCGCGCTTGGCTATGGCCATTGGGTCGCGCCAGGAGTTCCCAAGGACCGCGTGGAGGCGCTGCGTGCCGCCTACCTATCCGTCTTG
>JAXDMU010000540.1:0-2731 GCA_034665905.1 Aliidongia sp.
CAGCGCAATCAAAACGGCCTGCCGTCGCCACAAGGTGAATCCGACTCGAAGCCCGGCGATCTGGCCGGTGCGCAAGGCGCGCTGCGCCGTCAGCTCGACCAGATGCGCAAGCAGCTCGGGCAGGACGGCGAAATCGGTCAGGCGCTGAATCGCGCCGAGCGGGCGATGCGCAATGCTCAGAACGCGCTCAATAACCAATCGCCGGGCGATGCGGTCGGCCCGCAGGGCGAGGCGCTTGATCAGTTGCAGCAGGCCCAGCGGGAGCTTGCCGAGCAAATGCGCCAGAACGGCGAGGACGGTACCGATGGCGAGCAGGCCGGGCGCGATCCGCTGGGCCGCAACCCGCCGGGGCAGGGTGATCTTGATCGCGGCGATGTCAGGATACCCGAGGAATCCGAGATGCATCGCAGCCGGGAAATCCTCGACGAACTGCGCCGCCGCGCGGCCGACCGCGCCCGGCCGCAGCTAGAACGCGATTACATCGACCGGCTGCTGAAGCGGTTCTGAAGGCAGGCTATTCCGGCGCCCAGTTGACATTGACCGTCGTCACATTCCCGGTCGCCACCGGGTTTGACGTACTGAACGGCAGCGCGCCGCCGGGCTGCAAAGGGGCCTCGCTCGGCTGAAACGTCCAGTTCGTGACCATTTCGTTCTGCGCGTTGAGCAACGTGATGCGCAGCTTCGGCACCGAACGCGCGGCGGCGGAAACATTGACAATCTCGCCGCTGATCGTCACCGCCGGCTGCCCATCTATCGTGTTATAGGCCGAACGCGGCTCCCGCACCTTCAGCCAATCGTCGATGCCCGGTACGGTCAGTCCGACGAGGTTATAGAGTCTTTGCGTCGCCGGCCACGCGGTCGTGATATCGGGGCGGAACAAGAAGAGGCTGCCCAGGAAGATCACGACGAACCCGACCAATGCCGCCCACCCGGTATGAACCGGGTGGACCAGCCGCGGTGGCGTGCGCAGCGCTGGCAGATTCGGCATGTCGCCGCTGCTCTTGCCGATGAAACTCGGCATCGACTCGGTCGGCATGGATGGCGTGGCACCCGTGGGTCGGGTCGGCGTCACGATCGGCGCCGAGACCGGTGTGGGCTCGGACGAGACGTCCGGCGGCGGCGCCTGGAGCCAGGTATCGGCGCAGCGCGCGCACCGCACCGTTCGTCCTTTGGGGCCGAGCGCGGCAGGATCGACGACATAACGGGTGGCGCAGGCGGGACAGGTGACGATCATGCTGACGCCGAAGGGAGCGGGACGCAGTCGTTATAGGCAGGCAGACAAGGCGTGCGCAAGCGCCGCGGGGCAAGGCGGGTGACGAGATTAGTCATTCAGCGGCTTCAGGGCGGATCGACATACATGCACGCGGTGGCGGTGGATGGTCGGATCTTCCTCCGCACGCTCCGCCACGTCCAGCCGATTCTCGTCGGGTTATGGATTTACGATGGGTGCGCAAAGGCGGCTGCCCGGAATTTGCATCAGGCGGCTTTCACCCCCTTGATGAATTGACCGACCTCGTCAGCTTGCCGAGATAGATTGATCGAGGCTTCGAGAATCTCGGAAGCGGCCGTACTGAGCCGCACCCGGTTTGCCGGACGGACACGGAGCGGCCAGGGGGCGATCACGCTCGGGACCAAATTAAATTGCAATAACGTTCAAGACGCAACCAATTCCCGCATGATTGGCCACGAAGGACATTTGCGCGCACGTTTTTAAAGAGATCGTAACCACTCTGGTTTTTGCTGTTGAAAGGCCAAATCCGTAACCGGCCAGTGTGACGGAACGGTATCATTGACACGCCCGTGCCAACTGACACAGAGAATATCCGCGAAAGGATGGCAATGCCTCTCGCGGCTGGGAGCGAACGGTGCAGTTTCTGGAAAGCGCAAACGAGGCTGAACGATATTCTCAAACCGCAGCCGCCTGCATGAAGCGGCTGGGCATACCGCCGCATCCGAACAACCATCTGCTCTGGTATTGCTATTCGGCCGACTGCATTCCCGAACTGAAGCGGACCCTCGACATCCTTCAGTCCAATCAGCAGGAATTCACCCAGGAACTCAACGACGAACTCTATGACCGTTTTTTCGGACAGAAGCGGATTGCGGCCGCTGCCCATAGCAGCACGCGTCGTGTCGAAGGGTTGCTTCAGCAGATTCTGGGGGAATTGGGCACCGTGGGGGCTGACAGCGCGCGCTATGCCGATACGCTGAAGGATTTCCACGATCACGTCCAACCCGGCATCGGCTCGCCGGATCTTCAGCGCATGGTGTCGAATATCCTGACCGAAACACGGCGGATGGCCGAGCATAATCAGATGCTGGAATCGCATTTGAACCGCTCGGCCGGCGAGGTCGAAACCTTGCGGCGCGATCTCGTCAATACGCGCAAGGAAGCGATGACTGATGCGTTGACCGGCATCGGCAACCGGAAATTCTTCGATGTGAAGCTGCGTGAGGCGGCGGCGGCATCGATGGAAACGGGTGAGGCGATGTCGCTGCTGATGATCGATATCGATCATTTCAAAGGCTTCAACGACCGCTTCGGTCATCAGGCGGGCGACCACGTGCTCGCCATGGTCGCGCACGCGCTGACTGACTCGATCAAAGGCCAGGATACTGTCGCACGCTATGGAGGCGAAGAGTTCGGCATTATTCTGCCGCGCACGGAATTGGACGGGGCGACGGTACTCGCCACGCAAATCTGCGACAGTCTGGCCCACCGCTATATCCG
>JAXDMU010000541.1:0-9746 GCA_034665905.1 Aliidongia sp.
CATCAAAGGTGTTCACCAATATAGCTACATCAATAGATATTTCAACGGACGTATATGAAGCGAAATATCATCTAATCGATGAGAGTCTTGTGCAACGCCGAAACAAGGTGGCGCATGGGGAGTACCTTGATCTCGGCGCCGATGACTTTTTAGTGTTGGCTAACGAGGTCATTATGATTATGAGAAACTTCAAGACTGATCTTCAGAATGCGGCGTCACTAGAGGCCTACAATCGGCCAAATGCCCTTGCTGTTAACGAAGCGGTTGTCGCACGATAGGGTCCATGTCCATCAGTAGAGCGTTTCCGCATCAGCCTCCTCCCACCCGCTACCCGGTTGCCACGACGGAGCAAGATGGGCTAGATCCGGCATTGCCGTCACCGGCCAGAGGATGAGCGATGGATTTCGAACTGAGCGACGATCAGGCGGCATTCCAGGCCGTGGCACGGGATTTCGCCCAAAGCGCCCTGCTGCCGCACGCGGCGGCGTGGGACGAGCACAAAACATTTCCGGTCGAGGCCTTGCGCGCGGCGGCGGCGCTCGGGTTTGCCGGGATTTATGTCGGCGAGCAGTTCGGCGGTTCGGGGCTGAGCCGGCTCGATGCGGCGGTGATTTTCGAGGAGCTGGCGGCGGCCGATCCTTCGACTGCGGCTTATCTCTCGATCCACAACATGGCGTCCTGGATGATCGACCGCTTCGGCACGGTCGAACAGCGCGCGCGGTTTCTGCCCAAGCTCATGAGCATGGCGCATTTCGCCAGCTATTGCCTGACCGAGCCGGGGGCGGGGTCGGATGCCGGCAATCTGGCGACCAAGGCCGAGCTTCAGGGCGATGAATATGTTTTGAACGGCTCGAAGGCGTTCATCTCGGGCGGTGGCGTCAGCGATCTCTATGTCGCGATGGTCCGCACCGGCGGGGCCGGGCCGTCCGGGATTTCGTGTCTGGTGATCGAGGCGGGCACGCCCGGCCTGTCGTTCGGCAAGCCCGAGAACAAGCTCGGCTGGAACAGCCAGCCGACCGCCGCGGTGATCTTCGAGGATTGCCGGGTGCCGGTCGCCAATCGCCTGGGCGAGGAAGGGGCCGGCTTCAAGATTGCCATGATGGGGCTGGATGGCGGGCGCATCAATATCGGCGCGTGCTCGCTCGGTGGCGCGCGCGCGTGCCTGGAGGCGAGCCGCGCGTATCTGCTGGAGCGAAAGCAATTCGGCAAGCGGCTGGCGGATTTTCAGGCGCTGCAATTCCGTCTGGCCGATATGGCGACCGATCTTGAAGCCTCGCGCCTGATGATCCATTGCGCCGCCGCGGCGCTGGATCGCAAGGCGCCCGACGCCACGCTGCGCTGCGCCATGGCGAAGCGCTTTGCGACCGATGCCTGTTTCCGGATCTGCGACGAAGCGCTACAGCTTCACGGCGGCTACGGCTATATCAAGGATTACCCGATCGAACGCTATCTGCGCGATCTGCGGGTCCATCGCATTCTGGAAGGAACCAACGAAATCATGCGGCTCATCATCGCCCGCCGGCTGCTTGAGGAATGATCCGATGAGTGTCGAAGCCGAAGTGCTGACCGAGACGCAAGGCGGGCTCGGGGTGATCACGCTGAACCGACCGAAGGCGCTGAATGCGCTGTCGCTCGGCATGATCGAGGTGATCGAGGCGGCGCTGGCGCGCTGGGCCGGCGACGACAAGATCGCGGCCGTGTTGATCCGGGGGGCAGGCGAAAAGGCGTTCTGTGCCGGCGGCGATGTCCGCGCGATCGCCACGGTCGATGGCTCGCCCGAGACCGAGCGGTTGAAGCGCCTGTTCTTCGCCGCGGAATATCGGCTCAACTACCACATCCACACCTACCCGAAGCCGTTCCTGGCGCTGATCGACGGCATCACCATGGGCGGCGGCTGCGGGTTGTCGCTCCATGGCTCGCATGTCATCGCGACCGAGCGGACGGCGCTCGCCATGCCTGAGACGGTGCTCGGGCTGTTTCCCGATGTCGGCGCCACCTGGTTCCTCAATCGGCTGCCGGGCGAGATGGGCGTCTATCTCGGCCTGTCCGGGGTTCGGCTGCGCGCCAATGATCTTGTGGCGCTCGGCATGGCGACGCATTTCGTGCCGTCGGCCGCGGCGCCGGCCTTGATCGAGGATCTGGCGGCAACGCCGCTTGACGAGGCGTCGATCGCGGCGGTGCTGGCGCGCCATGCCGGCGATCCGGGTGCCGCAATGGTCGCGACACGCCGGAGCGAGGTGGATAAGCTTTTTGCCGGTGCTACGGTCGAGGCGATCATGGCGGACCTTGGTGATGCCGGGCCGGATTGGGCCGGGGCGGCGTTGCAGACCATGCACCGCGCTTCGCCGACTAGCCTCAAGCTGACGCTGCGGCAGCTACGCGGCGGACGCACCCTCAATCTGGCCCAGATGTTGCGGATCGAATACCGGCTGGCCGTGCGCTGCACCACCGGCCATGATTTCCCCGAGGGCGTGCGGGCGATCCTGATCGACAAGGACAATGCCCCGCGCTGGCAGCCCGCGCGTCTGGAGGATCTCGACGCGGCTTCGGTCGAGGCGTATTTCTGGCCTTTTGCCGAGCCGCGCGACGAACTCGATCTGTAAAAAATCACGGGAGGCGGAATTATGGCGACCATCGGTTTTCTGGGGCTGGGCAATATGGGTCGGCCGATGGCCGAGAATCTGGTCAAGGCCGGGAATCAGGTGCGCGGGTTCGACCTGTCGGCGGCCGCGCTGACCGCGTTCGCGGCGGCCGGCGGGGTCGCGGCGACCAGTGCCATCGAGGCGGTCGCCGGGGCAAGCATCATCGTCTCCATGCTGCCGGCCGGGCCGCATGTCCGCGCCGCCTATCTGGGCGAAGGCGGCGTGCTCGACCGGGCGGAAGCCGGTGCCTTGCTGATCGATTGCTCGACCATTGATGTCGAGAGCGCGCGTGCCGTGGCCGCTGCCGCGACCGAGCGCGGCTTTGCCATGATCGATGCACCGGTCTCGGGCGGCACCGGCGGGGCGACGGCCGGCACGCTCACCTTCATGGTCGGCGGGCCGGACGCAGCGGTCGAACAGGCGCGGCCGGTGTTGGAGAAGATGGGCCGGACGATCGTCCATTGCGGCGGCGCCGGGACCGGGCAGGCGGCCAAGATCTGCAACAACATGATCCTCGGCATCACCATGACGGCGGTCAGCGAGGCGTTCGTGCTGGCGGAAAAGCTGGGGCTCGATGCGCAGAAGCTGTTCGATGTCAGTGCCAAATCATCCGGCCAATGCTGGTCGCTGACCAGCTATTGCCCGGTGCCCGGCCCGGTGCCGGCATCACCGGCCAATCGGGACTATCAGCCGGGCTTCACCGCCGATATGATGCTGAAGGATCTGAAGCTGGCACAGCTTGCGGCTGAAGCCGCCGGAGCGTCGACTCCGCTGGGCGCCGCCGCCGCGGATCTGTACCAGCAAATGGCTGCATCGGGTGCGGGCGGGCGGGATTTTTCGGCCATGTTCCCGTATCTGGCCGGCAAACCGCGCTGAGTCATTGGATTTAAGACAAATTTAATGCAGCGTCGCCTACCTTGACCATTCAACGGACTTGATAGGCCGAGATGAAAGAGTCTTATCTCAATATGATCGCCTTGGTCGAGCGGCTGCATCGCCAGTTTCTCGAACTGATTCGTACCGAGTTGGATAGCCTTGGCATCCAGGACATCAACAACGTGCAGGCATTGATCCTGTTCAATATCGGGCCGGTCGAACTGACGGTGGGCGAACTGACGCTGCGCGGCTGCTATCTCGGTTCGAACGTCTCCTACAACGTCAAGAAGATGGTCGAGAACGGCTATCTCGTACAGGAACGGTCGGCCCATGACCGCCGGTCGATCCGTGTGCGCTTATCGCCCAAGGGGCTCGTTCTCTGCGCGAGGCTCGATTCGATGCATGATCGCCATGTCGGCAGCTTGTCTTCGACGCCGGTCGATTTGCGGACGCTCGACGAGGCGAGCGTCACCCTGCGTCGGCTCGACCGGTTCTGGACCCATATCGTCGATCGCGGGGTGCGCATCACCTCCCGCGTCGACACTTCGGCCGCGTAAGGGTCAGGAGAAGGCCGCTATCCCGGTCTGCGCCCGACCGAGGATCAGGGCGTGGACGTCGTGGGTGCCTTCATAGGTATTCACCGCTTCCAGATTCAGCATGTGACGGATCACGCCGAACTCGTCGGAGATGCCGTTGCCGCCATGCATGTCGCGGGCGGTGCGCGCGATGTCGAGCGCCTTGCCGCAATTGTTGCGCTTCATCAGCGAGATCATTTCCGGCGCCGCGCGCCCTTCATCCTTGAGCCGGCCGAGCCGCAGGCAACCGGTCAGGCCGAGTGTGATTTCCGTCTGCATGTCGGCCAGCTTCAACTGCACGATCTGGTTGGCGGCGAGTGGCCGGCCGAATTGCTTGCGGTCGAGCGTATAGCTGCGCGCAGCGTGCCAGCAGAATTCGGCGGCCCCCATGGCGCCCCAGGCGATGCCGAAGCGCGCGTTGTTGAGGCAGGAGAACGGCCCCTTCAGCCCCTGGACGTTGGGTAGCAGATTTTCCTCGGGCACGAAGACCTCGTCCATGACGATCTCGCCAGTGATCGAGGTGCGCAGCGAAAATTTGCCTTCGATCTTGGGGGCGGACAGGCCCTTCATGCCCTTTTCCAGCACGAAGCCGCGGATGATGCCGTCGTCGGTCTTGGCCCAGACGACGAAGACATCGGCCACGGGCGCGTTGGTGATCCACATCTTGGCGCCGGACAGGTTATAGCCGCCCGCGACCGTGCGTGCCCGCGTCACCATACTGCCCGGATCGGAGCCGTGATCGGGCTCGGTCAGGCCGAAGCAGCCAATCCATTCGCCGGTCGCGAGCTTCGGCAGATATTTTTGCCGGGTCGCCTCGCTGCCGAACGCGAAGATCGGATACATCACGAGCGAAGACTGCACACTCATCATCGAGCGATAGCCGCTGTCGACCCGTTCGACTTCACGCGCGATCAGCCCATAGCTCACATAATTCGTGCCGGCACAGCCATAGCCCTCAAGCGTCGATCCGAGAAAGCCCAGTTCGCCCATCTCGGTGAAGATCGCGCGTTCGAAACCTTCGTCGCGAAAGGCCTTTTGCACGCGCGGCAGCAACCGATCCCGGCAATAGGCGCGCGCGCTATCGCGGATCAGCCGTTCTTCCTCGGTCAAGGCATCTTCGAGCAGCAGCGGATCCGCCCAGTCGAAGTGCGCCCGCTCTTTCGCGGCGCTGGTGGTGGCTATGTGCGTCATGGCGATCTCCTCGGGCGGGTCCGTTCGGCGCTTTCTAGCACGCTCGACCGATTGCGAGAATGCCGGGCCGGCGGAGGTCTGGCGTGCGGCACAGCCGTGTCGGCAACGTTACCGACAACGCCAGGACGAAAGATTGCATTTTATGTGAATTCTCGAAAATTACGGCCAGCTTTCGAGTAATTCTTTTATTTTCCGTTAGGAACTAAAGTGATATGGTGTCGTTCTATTCAGTAATCGATCGAGTTTCCTGCAAATTGGTGATCTGCCGTGTATGAACTCAGCGTGATCCGTCACGAACGTAGCTGCCGGACCAATTATGAAATCCATGTTCGGACGAACAGCGGTTGGGGCGTCAGTGCCAGTCGGGGCGAAATGACCGATGCCATCGGCGCGGCCCAGCAGGCGCTCAGGCAAACCGGTGCTCAGGCGGTCCGCGTGGTGCGCGATGTGTACGATCCCGCAGCGGGAACATCTAAAATGACCACGGTGTTCCGGGCAGCCGCGACGGAATCCGACCATCGCGCGACCGGGTTTCGGCCGATGCAATGGATCAACCGCGCGCGCGCCCTGGCGGCTGCCCCAATATCAAGGCGGCGCCAGGTCGCCGGCAGCCTCGCGGTTTCTTTGGTCGGTTTCGGCTGCGGAACGGTGCTCAACTGGCTGCGGTCGTAACCTTCGGTACCGTTGGCTCAAGCAACTGAATTGACTCCGTCCAGCGATGACAGGACACCGTGTGGCTGTCCGTGACCGCTTCGAGCGATGGTGCCTGTTCGGCACATTGATCGATCGCGATGGGGCAGCGCGTGCGAAAGACGCAGCCTGAGGGCGGATTGATCGGCGAGGGCAGGTCGCCGGTCAGGCTGATGCGCTTTTTGCTGCGTTCGAAATCCGGGTCGGGCACCGGCACCGCCGAAAGCAGTGCCTGGGTGTAGGGGTGGCGCGGATTGCGGTAGATCTCGTCGCGATCGGCCAGTTCGGCCACCTTGCCCAGATACAGCACCATGACCCGGTTGCTGATCAATCGAACCACTGCGAGATTGTGCGAGATGAAAATCAGGGCGAGATTTTCCTCGCGCTGCAATTTGCGCAGCAGATTGACGATCTGCGCCTGGATCGAAACATCGAGCGCCGAGACCGGCTCGTCGCAGATGATCAGTTTGGGCTTCAGGATCATCGCCCGCGCGATGCCAATGCGCTGGCATTGCCCGCCCGAGAATTCATGAGCATAGCGGTTGATCTGCGCCGGCGACAGGCCGACGCGCTGCATCGTCTCCGCGACCCGCGCCTCGCGTACGGCTTTGGGCAGGTTCGGCTCGAACGTATCGAGCGGCTCGGCGATGATCGCACCGACCGTCATGCGCGGGTCGAGGGCGGCCAACGGGTCCTGGAAGATGATCTGCATATCCTGGCGCAGCGCCCGCATCTGACGCTTGTCGGATTCCTTCAGATCCTTGCCCAGCCAGGCGACCCGTCCGGCGGTGGGCGCGATCAGGCGCAGCACGGCGCGGCCGAGCGTGGATTTGCCGCAGCCGGATTCACCGACGATGCCCAGGGTTTCGCCAGCATAAAGATCGAAGCTGACGCCATCGACCGCCTTGACCAAGCGGGTTTCGGCGAACAGGCCGGACGGCAGCGGGAAATGCACGCGCAAGTCACGCACGCTCATCAGGGGGGGCTTGGTGTTCATGCGGTCAACTCGCTCGCATCCCGGCGGCAGGCGGTCCAGCGCGCCGGCCCGATCTGGCGCAATGGCGGCACCGCGCCGAGGCAATCATCCAGGCAATAATCGCAGCGCTCGGCAAAGGCGCAGCCGCGCGGCAGCCGCGCCAGATTGGGCGGCTGGCCGCCGATGGTCGGCAGATCGCCGGTAACGTCATCGTCGAGCCGCGGCATGGAATGCAGCAAGGCGCGGGTATAGGGGTGTTGAGGATCATAGAAAATCTGTCGGACATCGCCCTGTTCGACCAGCCGGCCGGCATACATGACGAAGACGCGGTCGCAGAGCTGCGCCACAACGCCCAGATCGTGGGTGACCAGGATGATCGCCGTGCCGGTGGCCGCCTGCTGCTCGGCCAGCAGGCCCAGAATTTCGGCCTGGATGGTCACGTCGAGCGCCGTGGTCGGTTCGTCGGCGATCAGCAGATCGGGCCGGCACAGCATGCCCATGGCGATCATGACGCGCTGGCGCATGCCGCCGGACAATTCGTGCGGATACATATTGAGCCGCTTGTCCGGTTCCGGGATGTGAACCTGCTCCAGAATCTCGCGCGCCTGTTCCAGCGCCAATGCCTCATGCGTGTGGCGGTGAAAGGTCAGAACCTCGGTCAGTTGCCGTCCGATGGTCAGGTAGGGGTTGAGCGCGGTCATCGGGTCCTGAAAGATCATCGCCATCCGGGTGCCGCGGATCTCGTTCAGCTTGTCGCGCGATTGCCCCAGTATTTCCTGCCCGTCGAATTTGACGCTACCGGTCGAGCAGCCGTTTTGCGGCAGCAAACCCATGATCGACATCAGAACCTGGCTCTTGCCCGAGCCGGATTCGCCGACGATGCCAATGGTTTCGCCGCGGCTGACGGTAAAGGACACACCGTTGACGGCGTTGACCGTACCGTCCGGCGTGGTGAAACGCGTCTCCAGCCCCGCCACTTGCAGCAGCGGCGCACCGGAATTGGTCCAGCGGGACTGTTCAAGCACCTCTGTCGACATCAGCGGTCTTTCGGATCGAGCGCGTCGCGCAAGCCATCGCCCAGGAAATTGAGCGAGAACAGCGTGACGGCGAGGAAGGTTGCGGGAAACAGCAGAAGGTGCGGGGCGCTTTCCATGGTGCGCGCGCCATCGGCGATCAGCACGCCCCAACTGGTCATCGGTTCTTGCACGCCCAGCCCCAGGAAGGAGAGGAAGGATTCGAGCAGAATCACCTTGGGCACGGTCAGCGTCACGAACACCATGACCGGCCCCAGAATATTCGGAATGATGTGGCGGCGGATGATCGCCGGGCCGGAGACGCCGAAGGCGTGGGCCGCCTCGATGAATTCGCGATGCTTCAGCGTCATGGTCTGGCCGCGCACGATGCGCGCCATGTCGAGCCATTCCACCGCGCCGATCGCGACGAAGATCAGGAAGATGTCGCGGCCGAAAAACACGGTCAGCAGAATGACGAAGAACATGAAGGGCAGCGAATACATAATATCGACGATGCGCATCATGACATTGTCGGTATGACCGCCCAGAAAGCCCGCGGTAGCGCCATAGATCACACCGATGATCAGGCTGACCATCGAGGCGAGCACACCGACCAGCAGTGAGATCCGGGCGCCATACATGGTGCGCACGAACAGATCGCGGCCATTGGCGTCGGTGCCGAAATAGAAATCATGTGCAAAGTCGGGTGGGGCGGAAAACGGCATATCCCAGAACACGTCGTCATATTCATGCGGGCTGAGCAGCGGGCCGAAGATCGCCAGCAGGCTGACGATCAACAGCACCACAAGCCCGCCCATTGCCGCCCGGTTGCGCACCAGCCGGCGGCGCGCGCTCTGCCACAGGCTGACGCCCTGGATTTTCGTATCCAGAAATCGCGCGGTCTCGAATGAACTCACGGTCATGACGGCAACCCTTCCGGTTCAGCGGTGAGACAGCTTGGGATCCAGCACGCCATACAGCACGTCCACGATCAGATTGAAGACGATGATGAGCACGCCGTAAAAGATCACGACGCCCATGACCAGCGTATAGTCGCGATTCAAGGCCCCCTGAATGAAGTACCGGCCGATGCCGGGTATCGAAAAAATCTGCTCGATCACGACTGAACCGGTGATGATGCCGGCCGAAGCCGGACCAAGATAGGAGACGACCGGCAGCAAAGCGGCGCGTGCGGCGTGGCGGGTGATGGTCAGCCATTCGCTCAGGCCCTTGGCGCGCGCGGTGCGGATATAGTTGGAGCGCAGCACCTCGATCATGCTGCCGCGCGTCAGCCGCGAGACATAGGCGACCTGAGGCAGGGCCAGCGCGATGATCGGCAGGATCTTGTACTGGATCTGATAGCCGTCGCCCCAGCCGCCGGCCGGCAGGACGTGGAGATAGACGCCCAGCACCAAGGTCAGCAGCGGCGCCATGACGAAATTCGGCACCGTGATGCCGGTCATCGCCACTGCCATCACCGCGTAATCGGTACCCCGGTTCTGGCGCAGGGCAGCAATGGTGCCCAGGGCCGACCCGATGATGATGGCGAGAAATACCGCCGTCAGGCCGAGTTGCATCGACACCGGGAAACCGTCCCAGATCAGTTCGCTGACGTTGTAATCCTTGTAGGAAAAGGACGGCCCGAAATCACCGACCAGCACGCTCTTCAGGTAATGCCAGTACTGCACGACCAGCGGCTGATCGAGATGATAGACCCGGTTCAAATTAGCCTCGATCTCGGGCGGCACCGCGCGCTCGCTCGAAAACGGCCCGCCGGGCGCCA
>JAXDMU010000542.1:0-2673 GCA_034665905.1 Aliidongia sp.
GTCGAGTCGCTTCGGGAGAGTATAGACCTTGTTCTGATACTTGCCCGACTTCTGCGCCGCATCGCTCCACAGTTCGATCTGCGCCAGTGTCTGGTTGGTGAAGGAGGCCGACATCACGAAGCTCGGATGACCCATCGCGTTGCCGAGGTTCACCAGGCGGCCTTCCGACAGCATGATGATGCGGTGGCCGTCCGGGAACGTGATCTCGTCGACCTGGGGCTTGATGTTGTCCCACTTCATGTTCTTGAGCGAGGCGATCTGGATCTCGTTGTCGAAGTGGCCGATGTTGCAGACGATCGCGCGGTCCTTCATCTGCCGCATGTGATCGATGGTGATCACATCGACATTGCCGGTCGCGGTGACGAAAATATCGGCGATCGGGGCCGCATCCTCCATGGTGACGACCTGATAGCCTTCCATCGCCGCCTGGAGCGCGCAGATCGGATCGATCTCGGTCACCATGACGCGCGCACCCTGACTGCGGAGCGACGCGGCCGATCCCTTGCCGACATCGCCGAAACCGGCGACGCAGGCGATCTTGCCGGCCATCATCACGTCGGTGGCACGCTTGATGCCATCGACCAGACTCTCGCGACAGCCATAGAGATTGTCGAATTTCGACTTGGTCACGCTGTCATTGACGTTGATCGCCGGCACTTTGAGCTTACCGACCTTCATCATCTCATAGAGCCGGTGAACGCCGGTCGTCGTCTCCTCGGAAATGCCGCGGCAATCCTTCAGCAGTTCCGGATATTTATCGTGGAGCAGAATGGTCGCGTCGCCACCATCATCGAGCACCATGTTCGGCGTCCAGCCGTCCGGCCCGCGCAGAGTCTGCTCAATGCACCATTCATACTCCTCCTCAGTTTCGCCCTTCCAGGCAAAGACCGGGACGCCCGAGGCCGCGATCGCGGCGGCGGCATGGTTTTGCGTCGAGAAAATGTTGCAGGACGACCAGCGCACCGTGGCACCCAGCGCCGTCAGCGTCTCGATCAGCACCGCCGTCTGGATCGTCATATGGATGCAGCCGACGATGCGGGCACCGGCGAGCGGCTGCGTCTTGCCGAATTCGCGGCGCAGCGCCATCAGGCCCGGCATCTCGGTCTCGGCGATCGCGATTTCCTTGCGGCCCCAGCCGGCGAGGGAAAGATCCGCAACCTTGTAGTCGGGGGTAACAGCGTGGCTGGTGGCCATCTCGGTCTCCGGAACTGCCTCGTGAAAAATAACGATATAAAGCTATCTTTATATGACAGCGATCCTAAACGAGACGATCGAGCGAAAGCAAGGACAAATTTACCCCGTTGCGGGCGCGGTGCCGCCTCGATAAGGTCCGCGCTTTCGCGTGAGCCATCGGGGTTTCGCGCGTGCGGGGGGACACAGATGAACATGGCCGACACCGACGCCACCGAGGACCGGCCCAGCCCACGCCAGGCCGATGTCGGCGGCGTGGCCGCTGATCAGTTGCGCAGCATCGTCGAGCGCATCGAACGTCTGGAGGAGGAAAAAAAGGCGTTGCAGGAGGACATCAAGGATGTCTACGCCGAAGCCAAGGGCAACGGCTTTGACGTCAAGATCCTGCGCAAAATCATCAGCATCCGCAAACGCGACCGTGCGGAACTGGACGAGGAGGAAACGCTTCTCGAACTCTATCTGCGCGCACTCGGCATGTTGCCGGACGCATAGCAGGACCGCCGGGCCATCCGGTCCCGATTGGAATGCCGGCCTTGGGACCGGAACGGCCCGGATCGGAGCGCCGAACCGGTTTTTGCCCCTTGCCGATTCGTTCGGATCGCGATTTGATCCAAAGTCGTATCTTTTATGATTTTCGGTGGGAAAGCAAAGGGTTGGAAGATCGAACCATATGGATCCGGCGGGGAATTATGCTGGATTTACCCAGCTATGTTCGTTTGCCCACCGATTCACGGCTGCTTTTCCCGCGCGAATGTAGTTAAATTAACAGATCATTCTGCCCAGGGGTACCGACCGGTGGTCCGGCGCTTGATGCGCTTAACAGCGCTGCTTTGTGAAATTGGAGTTATTATGGCGAACGGCACCGTGAAGTGGTTCAACCCGACCAAGGGTTTCGGGTTCATTCAGCCGGACAGCGGCGGGGCCGATGTGTTCGTACACATCAGCGCGGTCGAGCGGGCCGGACTGAATACCTTGAATGAAGGGCAGAAGGTCTCTTTCGACGAAGAGCGCGACCCGAAGCGCGGCAAGACCTCTGCGGTCAACATCAAGGGCCTCTAAAACCGTTCCCGATCTGATCGGGTAAATGGTTCGATGAGTCGGAGGCCGGCGGCCTATCTCTGCCGCCGGCCTCTCGGGCAATCAGGGCCCAAAGCCAAACCTCGCCGAGCGGGACTTCTAGATCCCCGGCCCGTGCCGTGTAGCGTCGGCCATTTTCGTTCGGATCGGAATTGTCCGAACTCGAAAACAGCACTTCCCGATAAGCAGCACCATTGCGGTCGGCTCCGCCACGGAAGGTCCAATGGCTGTAGCGCCCGGCGCCCAGTTGCCGGACTCGTCATGCAGAGCATTGCGGCCAAGCGCGCCCAGGATATCGTCCGTGGGCAGCGTCGCGTGGCCCAGATAGCTGCCACCAACGTCGATCGTGGCGAGCGGCACACCGCGCGGCAGCCCGCCAGCAAGCGCCACGGTGCTGCCGCCCAT
>JAXDMU010000543.1:0-3816 GCA_034665905.1 Aliidongia sp.
TTGGGACAGATCGTCCGCCATCGGGTCCATCCGTTTCGCGGCGTGGTGTTCGATATCGATCCGAGCTACAGCAATGGCGACGAATGGTACGAGCGCATCGCGGTCAATCGGCCGCGGAAAGACCAGCCCTGGTACCATCTGCTGGCCGAAAGTGCCGATAAAACCTATTACACCGCCTATGTCTCGGAACAAAATCTGCTGCTCGACGAAGCGGCGACTCCGTTGCAGCATCCTGATCTGGCCCAGCATTTCGGCGCATTCGGGGCGGGTCTCTATGCGCCGCGCCGGTCGATGAACTGATCGCGCCCCGCGCTAAGGGATTTTTTTCTGCAACGAATAGAGCGACTGGTCTTTGACGTAATCCTCAAGCACGCCGAAGATGACGTAATCGAGCCGCAGATAGAAATGCAGCGCCCGATCGCCCAGCGCCGTCAGCCAGAGCGAGCGGCATTGCCGCCGCTGCGCCTCGGCTTCGGCCGCATGCATCAGGCGGGTGCCGAGTCCCTGGCGGCGCAACGTCTCGGGAATCCACAGCGTCTTGATGAACAAACGGTGCCACATGACATGGCCGTCCACGCCGCCCTGGACCTGGCCCAGCTCGTCGCGCAGAAAGATCGCGAAATGGGCATGTTCCGGCGAGCCAAGGCGATTTTCCTCAAACACGAACAGCCCGCGTTCGACGATCCCGATTTCGCCCGGGCTGGGGTTCGGTTCGATCGAGAGGCGCAACGGCGCGGTCCCGCCGAAATTATCGGGCGGAAGACCGGTGCGGACACCGGTCATCTTGCCCGGCCCGTCAGCCATTGGGATCCAGCGCTTCCAGGCGTCGCTGCATCTCGGCCAGCTTGCTTTTGAGCCGGTCGATCTCCATCGGACGATAGCCCACCCCAGACGGCCGCTGTTCCGGGTTGGAATCGGCGCCATGAACAAACGGCTCGATCGGTTCGCCCGCCTCCAGTGCGATCAGGCGCCGCGACGCCCGCATGGCGTTATAGAGCTTGTCTTCCTGCATCAGGCTGCGGACATGGGAGATGATTTCGGCCGCCTCGGGCACGGTGGCCTCGTGGCGGTCGAGAAATTCATGGGCAATCTTCTCCCACTCTGCCCGGTTGCTTTCGAACAGGTAGGCGTTCTGCACCGCGTAATAGACTTCCTTGGCCGGGGTGTTGGCCTCGGCCGGAGTCAGGACGTCCTTGTCGCGCAGGATGTTGGCCTTGTTGTGAATCGTCAGCGTGATATACGCGCCGCCGGTATTCTGGACCACTGCGCCATTGATGATGATCTTGGCGCCGGCCGGTAATGGGATGCTCAGGGGCATGGGCTCTCCTCGACAGATCGGACGATGCTCATATGCGGCAAGCTTAGCAGGAAATTTCCTGGCACGCGCGCATCTTACCAAGGGCTTTAGCAGTTTGCGGCGGCGATCGAGAAGGGGCCATTATAGGATTCCGGCAAGAAGAGGGGAGCCTACGCATTACGCCACGTCGCGAATCAGCACTTCGGCGGGGATCTTCCATTCCTCGTGCAGGCGGCGGATCTGGGTGATGGAGAGACGCTTGACCGACCCATGCATGATTTCCGACGCGCCGCGATCGGCTGCCGAGCAATTGGGCGAGGTCCGTCTGACTTGCTCCGGCCGATAGGGCCTATTTCCCTTCCGGCACCGTCTCGGCCACGTGCAATATATCGGGTGCCGCGGCATCGGCGACTGCCATGGCGATGTCGCCCCACTGACGCTCGATCACGGCGTGCGGCACGTCGTTTTCCTGCGCGATCACGCCGGCCTCGCTGCCATCGGGTTTCAGTACATGCCAGAGGATTTTGATGTGATCCTGGCCGGGCGGCCCCGGCCGCGTTTCGACTGTGCCGGCGATCGTGACCGTGTCGGGGCTGGCGGGATCGTCGGTCAGCCTCGTGCCGCTTCGTTGCAGCAGAAAGACCAGCGCGCGCTTGAGCGAGGTGGTGCCGTCACCCGGTGCGCCCTCGACCGTGCGGATCAGCAGGCGGCGCGACGGCTGATGTTCGGCCGGGCCTGAGTCTTGAATCAAGGCCGCAAGCTTCGGCGCCTCGCCGCGCATCGATCCGGCCAGCGCCGACTCGGAAAGCGGCATCGGAACATGCTGGGTATCGCTGCCGATCTCGCTACCGGCGGCGTTGCGCAGCGACCAGCTGATCGCCAGACCGGAAGCGTCGGCGGCGGGGAGCGCGGTGCCGGACAGGTGAAAGCTTCGGGCGTTGCCGGCGCTCGTGCTGGCCGGCAGTTCGGCATCTTGCAACGCGTGCGCCATGGCTTCGGCGAGGACCTTGGATGTCTCGTCGGGCGCACCCTGCACCGGCTCGACCACCACGCCCAGACTGTCGGGCATCGCCAGCAGCGGCGCGTGGGGCGCGAGCTTGTCGTCCTCGAACGGGTGCGGCAGCGTCGTGCAGGCAGCGGGACCGAGCAGCGTCAGACAGGCGATGAGGAGCGCACGCGGGCTTGTCATCCGAAAAAGCCTCAAAAGAAGCAACTGGCCAGCAGGCCGAGCAGCAGCATGAACACGAAAAGAATGAGATACGGCATCACACCGCTCCCGGCAGTGCCACGACCGAGATCTGGCGGCCGTAATCCGGCTCGCGGCGCAAGGTGGCGCGGCGGTAGCTGAAGAACCGCGCTTCCTCGGCGCAGGTGTCGAGCGCGGTATTGCCGATTTGGGCGAGGCCGAGGGCTGCGAGGCGGCTTTCGACGAAGCCCGGCAGATCGAAGCGATACCGTCGGTCCGGCGCGGGGCCGTGAAAGAATCGCAGATTGGCCGGATCTGCCTCGGCAAAGCGGGCCGGGAATTCCGCCCCGACTTCGTAGGAAGCCTGCTGGATCGCCGGGCCGATCGCGACACGGATGCGGCCCGGTTCGGCGCCCAGCCGGCACATCGCGGCGATCGTCGCCTCGGCGATGCCGCCGAGCGCACCTTTCCAGCCGGCATGGGCGGCACCGATGACTCCGGCCGCGGGGTCCGCGAAGAGCAACGGCACGCAATCGGCCGTGAGGATGCCGAGGCAGAAGCCGGGCCGGTTGGTCACCATCGCGTCGGCCTGCGGATTGTCGCCACGCGCCCAGGGCTGCTCGACCGTGACCACCGTGGCGGAATGGATCTGATGGACGGTCACCAGCGGCAGATCGGGCACGCCGAGCCTTTCCAGCAAAAGGGCGCGATTGGCCGCGACCGAGCGGGACTCGTCGTCGCTGCCGAAGCCGCAATTCAGGCTGGCGTAGATCCCGGTGCTGGTGCCACCTTGCCGGGTGAAGAAGCCGTGGCTGATGCCGTCGAGGACGGGGTGGGTGATCACGCTGCGCTCCCGCTGGCTGGATCGAAGCCGGACGGCACTGGTCGATCCGCCGGAACGGCCGCCAGCACCTTGAACAAACTGCCCATTTGCGCCGGATCGAGCAAGCGGGCGGCGGCATGGCCGATCGCCGCGGCCTCGGCTTCGGGCTTGCCGCGCGTCAGGGCCGCGACACGCTGGACGGCACCGTTGGCGTTGAGGAATTGCCGTTGCGTCACCGGTCCCCAGCAGCGCACGCCGGGCACCGCGAGTGCCCCGGCCAGCGCCGCGAAATCGATATGGGCCGTTAGATCGGCCTCGCCCGGCAGATCGAGCACCGGAACCGGCCGATGTCGGCGCACGGCCTGGAGCGTCTCGCCCACGGCAGTCCGGGCATGGCCGTAATCGATGATAAGGGCGGCGCCGGGACAGGCGGCGAGGCGCCGGCCGATCGCCGCGGCGACGGCGAGGCCGGCTTCCGCCGTCTCGAAGATCGCGTCCTCACCGGCGGGC
>JAXDMU010000544.1:0-4891 GCA_034665905.1 Aliidongia sp.
CGCTTGTCCGGCAGGGCCTCGATCGTTCGGGCATCGAGATGATCATAGTGATTATGCGAGACGATCAGCACATCGATCGGCGGCAGCAGCTCGACCGGCAGGCCGGGCGGTGCGAAACGTCGCGGGCCGACGCCCTGGATCGGCGAGGCATAGTCCGAGAGGAACGGGTCGATCAGGATCGTCTTGCCGGCAAGACGCATGAGGAAGGCGGCATGGCCGAGCCAGGTGACAGTCTCGGCGCCCTCATGTCCGGCGAGGCCGGCCAGCACGGCGTCCGGCGGCAGCACATGATCGGTCGGCACCACGGGACGGATGACATGAACACGCTGGCGCCACAGGAATTTGAGCGCGCGGTTCGGGCGCTGCTGGCGAATCGGTGAACCTGACGGGTTGCGGAAACCCTGAACGGTGTGATGCGGCGGCCGGCGGTTGGGGTGCCTGGTTACGGAGTCGGGCGACATGAGCGGGGTCAGTCCAGTTGCTTGTTGTCCAGATCGCCGGCCGCCTTGTCGGTTTCCTTGCGTATCTTGGATCGTTGCGTTTTGGACTGGCCGAAGCGGGTGCGATTTTCGGCGGTGCGCGCCGCAGCTTCCTGCTTGTCGCGCGCCTTGCGGAATTTGTTCAGATTGACGATCTCGCCCATAGCCGAACTCCCCGAATGCCGATCCATCAGATTTAGGGATGATATGGTAAAGGATCAAATAACGTCGGGACGTGGCTGCCCCGCCGCCGACAAGGCCCTGCTCAATGCGGCAGGGCGGCGTCGCGAACCGTTTGATCGCGATACCAGCGCAGCACGAAGACGCGAATGGCGCTCGACAGGTTTGTCGCGCGTGCGGTGTCGATCGATTCGACCAGCCGGTTGACCGAGACGGAACGTATGTCCGCGATCTCCCGCAAGGCGGCCCAAAACCCGGTTTCCAGCGAGACGCTGGTGCGGTGACCGGCGATCACGACCGAGCGTTTGCGCATTGTGTCGGCGTCGGCGACCTCCCAGTGCGAGGCTATTGTGGCCCCAACATGCTCTCCGCGCGAACCCAATTGTCGAACTCCTCTTCGGTCAAAAAGCCCAGCGCCAAACCCGCCTGCTTCAGGGTGGTGCCTTCGGCATGTGCCTTCTTGGCGATCTTTGCGGCCTTGTCGTAGCCGATATGCGGGTTGAGCGCGGTCACCAGCATCAGCGACTCGTGCAACAGCTTGTCGATTCGCTCACGATTGGGCTCGATCCCGGCGACGCAATTATCGGCGAAGCTTTCCGCGGCGTCGGCCAGCAGGCGAATCGATTGCAGCACGTTGAAAATGATCACCGGCTTATAGACGTTCAGCTCGAAATGACCCTGGCTGCCGGCGATCGTCACGGTGACATGGTTGCCCATGATCTGGGCCGCGACCATGGTCATGGCTTCGGCCTGGGTCGGATTGACCTTGCCCGGCATGATCGACGAGCCGGGCTCATTCTCGGGCAAATGGATTTCGCCGAAGCCGCAACGCGGGCCGGAGCCGAGCAGGCGGATGTCGTTGGCGATCTTCATGGCGGAGACGGCCAGCGTATTGAGCGCGCCCGACAATTCGACCAGCGCGTCATGAGCGGCCAACGCCTCGAACTTGTTGGCGGCCGGAACGAAGGGCAGGCCGGTCAGGGTAGCGATTTCCTCGGCAAATTTCCGGTCGAATCCGATCGCCGCATTGAGGCCGGTGCCAACCGCGGTGCCGCCCTGGGCCAACTCATAGACCCGCGGCAGCGCCGCCTCGACGCGCTGGATGCCGTACTCGATCTGCTGGGCATAGGCGCCGAATTCCTGGCCGAGGGTGATCGGCGTGGCATCCTGAAGATGCGTGCGGCCGATTTTGACGATCTCGGCGAATTTCCGGGACTTGCCGGCCAGCGCCTCATGCAGATGTTTCAACGCGGGCAGTAGCCGGGAATTGACCTCGACCGCCGCGGCGATGTGCATGGCGGTCGGGAAGCTGTCGTTGGAGGATTGGCCGTAATTGACGTGATCATTCGGATGCACCGGCCGCTTCGAACCGACCGTGCCGCCCAGCAACTCGATCGCCCGGTTCGAAATCACCTCATTGGCATTCATATTGGTCTGGGTGCCGGAGCCGGTTTGCCACACGACCAGCGGGAAATGCTCGATCAAGGTGAGATCGATCACCTCGTCGGCGGCCCGTGCGATGGCATCGGCAATCACCGGGTCGAGTTTGCCCAGCGCCAGATTGGCCAGCGCCGCCGCCTTTTTTTGCAGGCCGAGCGCACGGATCAGCGGCTGCGGCATGCGCTCGCCGCCGATTTTGAAATTTTGCAGGGAACGTTGGGTCTGAGCACCCCAATACCGGTCGGCGGGCACCGCGACCTCGCCCATCGTGTCGGTCTCGATCCGGCTCGTCGTCTGGGAACCCATATGCACTCGTCCTTCCGTCATGACCGCCGGGCACCGCCGGCCGAAGCCGTCGGCAAAATGCCATGGCGGATGTTCCGGCGGATACTCGGTTCGTGCAATCCACGCCAGCCGATTTGAGGGTCGCGGGCTTGCTTATCGAATTCCGGGGCGGCTCCCTGAGACCGCGGTCATTTCTTGCGAAAAGCGTCGAGCTTCACGACCTCGCCCGGCTTGTCGCCGGCGGGTTCCTTCCGGATCGCTTCGACCGGTGTGGCGGGCGCCGCGGCGGCGGGATCGACCGGAAATTCCAGGCCCCATGGCACGGACGGGTCGGCGAAGGCGGTAATCGCTATCAGCGGCACGATAAGGCGCTGCCCCTGGCCCTGGAAGCTCAGCGTGACCGAAAAACGGCTTTCATCGACATCGAGTCCGCTGAATTGATGCTCCAGCACGATGGTCATTTCACGCGGATATTGCGCGCGCAGGAAACCGGGAATTTCGACTCCGGGATAATCCGTGCGGAATGTGACGTAGAAATGGTGAGCACCAGGCAAGCCATGCTCCGCCGTCAATGTCAGCGCCTCGCGCACCACGCCGCGCAGCGCCTTCTCGACCATCTTGTCGTACCGCAGAGTAGGTTTTGCCATCTGTGCCAATCCGCTCGCACCCAGTTGGAAGTGGGGGGCTTCTGTTGCCCGGTGCCCCCCGAACCGCGCTTGTCTCAGCCGTTAGGCGGCGACAGCGAGTGCTACGTTGTCGTTGGCACTTAGGATTTGACCCGGTAACGGCGGTATCATGCCGAGCAAAAGATGCACCTTTACCACGCACGTCGAAGCTGGATCGCCCCCAAATCGCCGGGCCGGTGGTTGGCCGGGGCCGGTTTGGTGGAGGCGCCGGGCACTGCCCCCGGGTCCGTAACGCTTATTCTATACACCGTTTATCGCCATAGTCGGTTGCCCGACAGTCACAATATAGGCGGTAGCGGCGCGCTCTGCAACAGCCGCCATTCATTGGCGGGGCTGCGGGACCGCGAACCGCATCGCCGCGGACCCGGCGGCAACGATCGAGGTTACGATTTATTGCCGTCGGCGCCGAACTGCTTCAGATAGGCGATGACGTTGGCGACATCCTGTTCCACCGGCAGCCCGGGGAAAATCATCTTCGTTCCGGGCACGACGGACTGCGGATTTTTCAGATAGGCTTTCAAAGTCGTCTCGTCCCAGGTCACACCGGAATTCTTGTTTGCCGGAGAATAATTATATCCGTCGATCGAGCCGGATTTGCGGCCGACGACGCCGTTAAGCACCGGGCCGACTCCGTTCTTGGCGGTCGGCCCGACCTGATGGCAGACCTTGCACTTGGAGAACACCTTCTCACCGGCCGCGGCATCCTGCGCCAGGGCCGCGCCCGGAAGCGCCAGCAACATGGCGACGGCGGCTATCAACGGCTTTGTCTTCAGCAACATTTGGTTCTCCCGACCGTAATTGTCCCTCTCAACACGAGTCGGCGTGATGCCGAGGCACCGGCAACCCGTGAAGTCGGCGCACGATACTGGCTTTGCAAGGTTCCGGCACGGACTAAATTACGATTGATTTTATAAGTGACAATCATCCAACATAGGTTGAGTTGAATAGCGTTAAACGGGAGTGCGGAAAATGGGCGATGGCATAAGCGGACCGGTCGATATGTTGGCCGCGAGCCTGTCGCGTCCGGCGCCTCCAGCCGACGCCGCTCTCCACGCGCACGCTTTGGGCTATGAAGCGTCATTGGTTGCCGATGTCGAGCGTCTCCGACGCTACGCCGCGACAGCCAAGGATGTCTCGGTCGCGCCCGAACTGCTCGACGATACGACCAAGGCACTACAAACCGGCAAGGCGCTATTGACCAGCCCCGGCAAGCTGGATTTGCCGACGGAGTCACTGCTGATTGCGGCTGTAAATGCGCTTACCCCAAAAATCTATCCGGCGACGCTCGCCTCGCTGGAGATTGCCGATATCATGGAGGTCGGGAACAGCGGCTTGAACGTCCGCGAGCGACAGATCTGCCATCGGGTCAAGCGCTTGGTGGCATGGTGGATTTGGATCACCGCCGTTACGTTATTTTTAGTAATTCTGACAAGCGCCGCCAGCGAAAAGGGATTTTTTCCCGACCGGGTATTTATCAATGATTGTATCAAGTTTTTCAGTCCGATCATTTTAGGGCTTCTCGGTTCCTGTTCATTTATTTTGAGAGGTATCTTACAGGGTTTGGCGAATAAGACTTTTGTGTTACGTGATAGTAGCGCTTACGCACTGCGGTCTATTCTTGGAATGATTTTGGGGTATATAATCCCTCATTTGTATGGTGATTCGGCCGGGCTGCTGACGAGCATCGCTGTTCCATTTCTTGCCGGCTATGCGGTCGAACCGATGTTCGCAGCCCTCGATAATGTGGTTTTGACGTTGCGGGATGCTGTGAGCCGCACGGCGGCGCCGGGGGACAGCAAAGCAAAATAGCGCCCTGAGGCG
>JAXDMU010000545.1:0-6439 GCA_034665905.1 Aliidongia sp.
GCGGTTCGGGTCGAACCGCCGGCCGATGGTCTGGCCCCCCTCATGCTGCGCAAAGAATCCCTGGCCCGCCACCGGAATCTCGGCCTCTGGCAATCGCCGCTTTATGCCGTGCGGGCTCCGGCCGATCTCAACCGCGACAGCGGCAGCTTTGTCGTGGTCGAGGGCGATGCCCGCTCCGTCGAGGAGCGCAGCGGCACAATTTGGCTCGATCTGGGCAGCAATGTCGCGGCGCGGTTGGATCGTCCCGCCCGACGCCTGTTCGCGGCAGCCGGTCTGGATCCGCTCAGCCTGACCGGCCGGCATCTGCGCCTGCGCGGCTGGGTCCGCTGGCAAGGCCGACCGATGCTCGACCTTGCCGACCCCGAATCGGTCGAAATCCTGCCGTCCCCCCGGCGGCGCCGCAAATCGCGATGAGGCAAGGCTGACCTTCCGCTTCGGGCTTATCAAGGGCCGGTTTTCTGGCTATAAGGACCGGGTGTCCCCGTAGCTCAGCCGGATGGAGCATCAGTTTCCTAAACTGAGGGTCGTGCGTTCGAATCGCGCCGGGGACGCCATTTCAGAACAGAACTGCGAACTCCGACCGTGGGCGATGTAGCGCCTGCGGCGGCGGCGAGCGTTCTGAGCAAATCGCCCTTCGATCCCATGATACGAACCTCGCCATCCGCGACCTCGACGCGCTGGGCAAGCGCGCGCAGATGGTCGCGACGATAGCCGCCGCCGCCGATCCGCATCCGTTCGCGCGCGGTCTGGGCGAACATCCTCACCATGGCCGGCGTGACGGCTTGCTGTCCGGCGCTTTCGAGGAGGGCGACAGCCCGTTCGGCGTCGGCCTGCGCCTGGTCGCGGGTCGCCTTGAGGCCGGTGATGCGCTCCTTCAGCGCCGGGTCGTTAAGATCAGCGACGCCGCTTTCGATCGCGTCATAGAGCCGCTTCAGCCGCAAATCGGCCTCGGCGGCGCGCTTGTTCAATTCGGCGATATGGTCCCGCCGGCGCTCGGTGCGCTCCTGGCGGCGGTTGAGGACGGAAGCCAGCACTTCTTCAAGCCGTTCCGGCTGAAGCAATCGCTCTTCGATATGGCCAGCAACGAGATTGTCCAGCTTCTCCATCGGAACCGAGCGGCCCTTGCAGCCGGTCTCGCCCTGCCGGGCCTTGGTCGAGCAGGTGTAGTAGCGATACCGCCCGCTCTTGCCGGTCCTGAGCGTCATGGCACCACCGCAATCGGCGCAGAAGCAGATGCCGGTAAGGAGGGTGGGGCCGCTGACGATTCGGGCGGGCGTGACCCTCGGGTTGCGGGCGCGTAGATGCGCCTGCACGGCGTCGAAAGTGGGCTGATCGATCAGCGGCGGCACCTCGACCGCGACGAGTTCGCTGGCCGGCTTGATTTCTCCGGCCTCGCTGCGCCTGTTGAATTCGTGGCGGCCGATATAGGTCGTCCGGGTCAGGACATCGTGCATTTGTCCGATGCCCCAGCGTCCGCCGTCGCGGGTGAAGATGCGTCGGGCATTGAGGTAGGTCGTGATCGCCTTCACGCCCATCGAGCCGGATGTGCCGTCGCCCTGGAGGGCAAGGCGGTAGATCAGCCGCACCGTGTCGGCGTGCAGCGGGTCGATCTCCAGCTTTTTCTTGACCTTCGTTCCGCGCTGCTCGGCGGCCACCGTGCGATAGCCGATCGGCGGCCGGGAGCCGTTCCAGAAGCCTTGCCGGGCATTCTCCTTCATGGCCCTGAGCGTGTGCTTGCCGTTCTCCTTGGACTGGTACTCATCGAACAGCGCCATCATCTGGCGCATCATCGCATGCATCGGGTCGTCGCCGATGTCCTGGGTGATCGAGACCAGCTTGATTCCGTTTTTGGCGAGCTTGCGGACGTAGAATTCGAGTTCGAAGTGGTCGCGAAAGAAGCGGCTGAACGAATGGACGAGCAGGACATCGAACGGCGCGGGCGTCGCCGATCCCGCCTCGATCATCCGTTGGAACTCGGGCCGGCGGCCGTTCGTGGCCGTCGAGCCGGGCTCCACATAAGTCTCGATGAGTTGGTAGCCGCGCGCGGCGCAATAGGCTTCGCCCTGTCGGCGCTGGTCGGGAATGGAGATGTCATGCTCGGCCTGACGCGGCGTCGAGACGCGCAGATAGAGGGCGGCGCGCAGGGGCACGGTCATGACAAAGCTCCTCTCAGATCATCGGCAGGGTCCAAACAATTCGTCGAACAGATCACCGAACCAAGCCTCGAAGATATCGATTTCGGCGTCTGTGACTGGCACGCTCGCCGGCCAATCATCGGTGATACGCCACGCCTCGACAGCGTGTTTCGCCCGACGGCCGAGACGCGGCCATGGCTCGATCTGGATATAAAGATTGCCTGGCAGCACGCCGAAGCCGGGGCGGTCGCGGCGGTCTTTGGGGATATGGGCGCGCGGTCGGGACATCCCAACAGAGTCGCCCGAAGCCCAGCCAAGCGGAACGGCCGATTTCTACGCCAGAGCCCGCTGCGCGCTACCGGTGGCGAAGACAGGCCATCGGCGGCCCCTGGTGTGACGGCGCGCATGTCATGCGGCGTTTGTCAGCGGCCGGGCGCGGTCGATCCGCTCGCGCTCGCGCGGCGAATGCAGGGCGTCCCAAAGGTCGCCGCGCCGCTGCACATTGAGCCAGAAGTCGGGGCTGTTGCCGAACACGCGGGCGAGGATGAGCGCGGTCGCGGCGGTCACGTTGCGCCGGTTGTTGCACAACTCGTTGACGTGCTTGCGCTGCACGCCCATCGCCTCGGCCAAAGCGCCCTGCGTCAGGCCCATCGGCGCCATGAACTCCTCGACCAGGATTTCGCCGACGCTGGCCGGCTTGCGTTTCGTCGTCAACATGGATCACCTCACCGATAGCTGTGGTCGTCGAGATAGAGGCCGGTCGCTTCACCTCGGCCGCCATCCCATTCGAAGACGAGCCGCCATTGCTTGTTGACGCGGATCGAGTGGCAGCCCTCAAGCGTGCCGGCCAGCTTTTCGAAGTGGTTGCTGGGCGGCACGCGTAAATCCTGATCCGTCGTCGCATCGTCGATCATCTGGATTTTGCGAAACAAGCGGGCTTCCAAGTCGGGCGGAATTCTCTTGGATCGAATGTCCTCGACAAAGAATTCCCGCAACCACTCGTCCCGAAAGCTCACGATCATTCCGCAACTCCGTCTTAGCCTAATGTACTACCCTATGGGACAAATCGCAAGTCAGGCATCCTTGGCCGCCCGTAAAGAAAGGGAGCGCACCGCTCTCAATGAGCCTTACCTGCATGACGAGCCCCTGCCGGGCCGGCGACAGCCGGTCAAGGCCGCAAGCCGCGCAGCGGGGGCGCGGCACGCGCCAGCCTTGACGGGATGGCGCTGGTCCGGCTTGCTTGTCGGCAAGCAGGTAATCGTACCGTGGCGGGCGATTGGGCGATGCGATGGCGCTCGGGCCGTTGATTTTCTTGATATTTTTGACGATAGCGCCAGCAGGGCCGTTTTCAGCGCCGCGCTTAAAACTCAATCTAATCAATCCCATACACCCCAACCGACGGCGTCGCTTTTATCTCGCCGTCCTAAAATGGTGGTCCATTGTACCCCCGCTCAATGTATTCACCGGAACCGAATGGGCAAGCGTCCGAGCATGCCGAAGCAACCTAATCAAGCTGGGTCTCTTACCCGTGAAAACAGAGCGATATCGCTTTTAGCATTGAATTTATTGATCTTTATCGGAAAACCGATATCTCGGCCGCTGTGGAAAGTGCCGAAAATACTAATGAATCCAACCATATGTGTCCGACGGCAGTCGGGCCTTTTATCTTGCCGTCCTAAAAATGGCGACCCGTTGCACCACCGAGCAACATCAGGAGCGCGATTGGCCGCGGAGAGCCTTGACGAATCGGTAACAATACATCATTATAGTAATAATGTTACCTTTTGGGAGTTCGTTATGCTTTCAGCAAGCCAATGCCGCATGGCCCGTGCAGCCCTCGGAATCGGTGTCCGTGAGCTGGCAGAGATCGCCGACGTTTCACCGAACACGATCGCTCGCCTAGAACGGGGTGAGGCTCTTCACTCCCGCACGCACAATCATATTCGCGGTGCTCTTGAAGCTGAGGGCGTCATCCTTATCGACAACAACACCCCGAGCGTATTGGGTGGCCCAGGCGTCCGCCTCGGCGGAAGCCCGGACATGTCGGCGATGGGCAAGCTTTTCTCAGCCATGTGGGACGCTTCTGATGCCCCTGCCACACCGGAGAAGACTTACAATGCCTGCCTCGACCTGCTTGACCGCTACCTCACCATCATCCAGACTGAAGGGCGCGAGCCGGATCGCTGGGAACGCGCGAGCCTCAACGATATGCTTGATGCCTTGAAAAGTTGGGATGTTCATGGGGCGCAGGTGGAATTGTGGGGCGCAATCACGCCACCTGACAATCAGTCAGCAGATAATTTGATCACGGACGAAGAGGCCGCGCAAGCGGCGGATTTCGACCTCACCTATTTCCGAAAGTGTGCCGCTCAGCTTCGAGCGCGCGGCTTCTCGAAACCTGAACGCCTAACCTAGTCGAGTATTGATTGCGAACTGACAGTGATGCACCATCATTTATCGGCGATGACAAGCAACGGGGTTATAAATACGATGGAAGATCAAAATATTTACCAGATAATTGGACAGGCCATAGGGCAGCCGGATGTATATGTTGGCAGGAATGGCGTAGGAAACACCGCTATTAAGTCATGCGAAGCCTGGACGGGGGCACTCGTCGAAGCTACCGCGATGTCGGAGAGGCTGAATGCCTTAACACAGACTGCGGGCAATGGCCCGCGCTGGGTTGTCAAGGGGGCCGTGGCGTGAATCTCAATATGTGGCAGCGTCTCGGGGTTGTGTTGAGCGTCTGTTGGATTTTCTATGCGATGGTAAGCGAGTCAGCTTATCTCAACGACTACAACGTTAAGTGGACGACGCCGCAATATATGCATTGTGCAGAAGAAAGATCGAAAGCTGGCCTGGATTTTGGTCCCTGCACACAAGAATCACAAAAGCAATGGGCTATGCTAAATGAAGACGAGCGGGGTGATATTTTAGTTTATGCGGTCCTTCCGCCGATAGTCGCATGGATATCGGTCCTACTGTCCATCCGGATAGGTCGGTGGGTGCTCGCGGGTCGCCGGGCTGCCGGTAAGTGATGCGGCCAAGCGCGGTCAAGCGGAAGAATTGGGGACAGACCATAGGGCCACAGCGTCGAGAATGGCCAACGATGACCATTGCCGCGGATGGTATGCCCGGTGGTACGAGGCGCCCTGAGGGATGCGATGGCTGAAGACCGAAGTCTCATTAATTGTGTCCCGGAGGCGGTCGGCGCCATAGTCGAGACCGTCGCGATTCTCTATGGATACGAAAAGGCCGGCCCGCTCGGCGGGTTCGCTGTCGGAGCTGTTGCCAAGTATGTGATGGGGCGGATCGATGCTGGTAAGGAGATCCTTATCAGCTGCCTCCAGCAAGCAGGGATGAGCCTGGCAGACTTCCATGATGCTGAGCAATTCACGGCCGGCGCGGTACGGTACGTTCGGGCGGCGCGGGATCAGGCCGCTGACGACAATCTCCGGCTCCTCGCGGGTGCAATGGTCGGTCTAGCTCGACGTCAACAACTGTGGGCTAGCGATTTCATCCGCTTCGCGAACGCCATCGCGCCGCTGACACCGGATGAGCTCTTGATCATCGGTACGTTGATGACGGCTGACAGTGATTGGGGCTCTCTCCCCGAGGCAACTCGACCAATCAGCCCTTGGGCTATCGCTTGCAACCGCCTCATTCCAGCGCAATTTCCAAGCTATGAGCATGCGCAGTCCGCAGGGGCGATGGCCCAGCGCTCTGGTCTAATTCTGCCGCTCAACACATACGGCGTCACAATCTATGGCCTTGGCCCATCGGGTCGACAACTCCGCGCGATTTTAGAAGCTGGTGCTATTCCTGGCGTTTCGGCGTGAAGCCTTTGACAGCCTAAGGCCAGCGAGGCGGTGGAAATCGCTCAGAAGCCTCAACGGTCTTGACCGGTGCTCTATCGAGGCCCACTTTCCAATTGGCGAGGCGAAAATCAGAGAAGGCTATCGCCTTCTCTCCGGCGCGTTTTTTTACCGCTTCGGTGGTATTCGCCCATAGGCGAAGGGCCTCGATCCCACGCGGATCGGCCGGGCGATTGGCTTTTCATGACCGCATGGGGCCGTATCGTTCAATGGTAATGACCACCATGCGCGTGGATGCTATATTCCCCACTTCCGCATCGTGGAGCGTCCGCGTGATGAATATCGCATCCGCAAAGGTTGACGAACTCGCCCAGCGTCTTGCCCATCTGACCGGGGAGGACGTGGAGACAGCGTTAGAACGTGCCATTGAGGAGCGGTTATCCCGTGTGGTGACCGCTGTATCCGTAGATCGCCAAGCGGCAATGCGGA
>JAXDMU010000546.1:0-6156 GCA_034665905.1 Aliidongia sp.
GAAGGCACGCGCGTTTCGATCGGCCGTGGGACCAGCGGTATGCTCAGCGACCCGAACGATCTGGCGCTGGTCCTGCTGTTTCCACTGTCCTTTTCGCTGGCCTATGTGACGGCACCGCGGGTCGGCCTGCTGTCGCGCCTGCTCGGTATCGGCGGCAGTGCGATCGTACTTTGGGCGATCCTGGCGACGCAGAGTCGGGGCGGGCTGCTGGGGCTGGCCGCTGTGCTGGCGGTGTTCTCGTCCCGATTCTTCAAATCGCGCGTCCTGCTGCTGGCGATCGGCCTCAGCGCGGCGCTGGCGCTTTTCACCCTCGACAATATCGCCGGCCGCAGTTCGGGCGGTGCGGCGGAAGAAGGACTTGATGATTCCGCCAACGGTCGGCTTGATGCCTGGAAGGCCGCCGTCCGAATGGCCGAAACCCACCCGCTGACCGGTGTCGGGCTCAACAATTTCAGTCCGATCTTCTTCTATTACACGGATCATTGGGCCGGGCACGACATGGCGGTGCACAGCACCTGGTTCGGTCTGCTGGCCGAGACCGGGCCGATCGGTCTCGGGCTGTTCATCACCCTGGTGACGATGACCGTGCGCCGTGCGATCCGCACGCGAACACTATTGCGCGAGCGACGACGGGCCGGGGGCGCCTTCGATCCGGAAATCGATGCGCTGGCGCACGCCATCGTGGCCGGTCTGGCCGGGTTCATCGTCTCGGGCAGCTTTTTGACCCAGGCCTATAATTGGCCGATCTACATTCTGGTCGCGCTGACGCTGGCGATGTCGCGCTTTTGCGAGGCGGGGATCTTTGACGAGTTGACGCCACCAGAAGATGCGCACGTTGCCTGAGAGCATCCGCCTGAAATCGCCCGGCCCGGCGTTGTTCGCGACGCTGGCGGCGGCGGCTGTCATCCTGGCGCTGGCGACGATCATCACGGATTTGGGCGGCTGGGACGAGACCAGCTATATGACGCGCGGCGAAGCATTCCTGACCACCAAGCCGCTGGCCGATTTCGCACCGCTTTACTCGCTGTTCTACTGGTTGCTCGATCAGGCGACCCAAACCCCGGTCGCGCTGTATTACGCCGGGTTCTTCGTGGTCGAATTGCTGCTGGTCGCTTCGTTCTATGCGACGTTGCGCGGTCTGTCTCTGGCCCCGGTGACGGCCGGGCTGCTGGCGCTCTGTCTGATCAATATCGCCGGGCGGTTTCAGCCGCGCCCTGGGCATCTGGCCTTAGCGATCGTCCTGGCAGCGCTGTGTCTGGCCCGGCGCCGGCCGAATGCACTGCACGGCTGCATATTGCTGGGCGGGGCCGCGACGATCGCCGCTTACATGCGGCCGGAATTCGCCCTGACCGCCCTGCTCATCGCGGCCCTGACGCTGGTCTTGCTGGGGCGGGCGATCCGGGGCGACGGGGCGGGTCGCTTGCGGCTGGAACTGATTCTCCTGGCCGTCTGGGTCGTGGGGGCAGCGGCGTTGTTGATGATGCTCGGCAATCCGCTCGGTGCCCGCAGCGTCACGGCCTTCGGCTCGCATTTCGCGCTGCATTATCTCGCCTGGACCGGATCGGGCGTGGAGCGCTGGATGAACTGGCAGCCGATCTATCGCGATGTGTTCCATGACGCGCCCGGATTGTTCAAGGCGTTCGAGACCGCACCGGCGATGTTCCTGCGCCATGTGCTGGCCAATCTCGCCGAATTCCCGGCCCGCTTCGCCGCTTTGCTGCTCGGCTACGGCGTCGATTACGTGCCGAAAAGCCGTGGCATGATCCTGCTGGGCGGTGTGACCGGCGGTGCCGTGCTGTTGGCGGCGATCGTCACCTTGCCACGCCGGGTGACGTTCCGGCCGCGTCTGTCGTGGCCGCTGCTGGCTTGTCTCGCCGCCTTCATCCTGCCGGGGGTCATTTCGGTCGCGGTGATCTATCCGCATTTCCATTATATGCTGCCGCTCTGCGTCTTTTGCCTCGTCTTCGCACTGGCGACCTTGCAGCCGCGACGCGACCAGCCGGCGCCGAAGCTGCTGCTCGCGGCGTTGGCCGCCTATCTCGTCTTCTATCTGACGGCGATCGGCTGGGATGCCGGCCGGGTCGTCCGGGGCGATGCCGAATTCGCGGCGGTCAACCTGCCGCACCGAACCCTGGTCACGGCAATCGAGGGGCTGGGCGTGACCGCGCCGGTCGGGCTGCTTGAGGATGTCGGCGGCATCGCGGCCTATTTGCCGGCCAATTTCCAGTGGGTCTCAGGCGAATACAAGGCCGAGCCTTTCGATGATTATGCCGCGCACCGTTCTGTCAACATGATCGTGCTCGACCCGCTGCTGCTGGGTGATCAGCGCTTCGCGGACGATCCGCAATGGCGCCGGATGCTGGAAGATCCGGAGCAGGCCGGGTGGCGCATGATCGCGGTACCGCACAGCGATTTCCGCCTGCTGATCCGCCCGGCACTGTTGCCCGCGACCTGGAGGGTCGATCTTGCCTCATGATCTGGTGATCATCGCCGAGGATTGGGGGCGCCATCCCAGCAGTACGCAGCATCTGGCGAGCGAACTCGCCGGGTCGCGCAAGGTGCTCTACGTCAATTCGCTGGGGCTGCGCCGGCCCCGGCTGACACGTGCCGATCTCGGACGTGCTGTTCGCAAATTCGTCGATCTGTTCGGCACCAACCGCCCCGAGGGCCAGGAACTGCCGCCCGGCCTGACCGTGCTGGCGCCGCTTGCCCTGCCATTTCCCGGCAATGAACTCGCCGGCCGGATCAATCACTGCCTGCTCGGCTACCTGATCCGCCGTGCCTTGAAGCGGCGCGGCATCGCCCGGCCGGTGTTGTGGATCTCGATGCCGACCGGTATCGATGCCGTGGGCACCATGGGCGAGCGAGCAGTCGTCTATTATTGCGGCGACGATTTCGGTGCGCTGGACGGAGTCGATCACGCCCCGGTCCAGCGGTTAGAGCAGCGCTGCATCGAGGCAGCTCGCCTGATCTTCGCGGTCAGTCCCGTTCTGGCCGCCAGGCTGCCGCCCGACCGGACAATGTTGCTCGAACATGGCGTCGATCTCGACCGCTTCACCCACCCGGCGGTGCGCGCCGCCGATCTGCCGAGCGGGCCGGTTGCGGGCTATTACGGCAATATCTGCGAGCGGCTCGATCAGGCACTGCTGGCCGACACGGCGCGGCTGTTGCCCAATTGGAGCTTTGTCCTGATCGGTGACATCCGCGTGCCGGTCGATCGGCTGGCGGCGGAGCCGAATATCCGCTTTCTCGGACGCCGGCCCCATGCCCTGCTGCCGGGCTATGCTCAGCATTGGACGATCTCGTTGTTGCCGTTTCTCGATACGGCCATGGTGCGCGCGAGCAATCCGCTGAAGCTGCGCGAATATCTCGCGGCCGGTCGGCCGGTGGTGGCGACGCCGATGCCGGCGGCCCTGTCGTTTCGCGACGTGATCGACATTGCCGAGGATGCGGCCGGCTTTGCGGCGGCGCTCCGGGCCGCCGCTTTGGCGCCGCCCGACCCGGAACGTCTGCGCGCGCGTGTCGTGCGCGAAAGCTGGGCGGCCCGCGCGGCGGCGGCCGCCGCGCGGATCGACGCGCTATGATCCGCTGGCTTTGCCTGTTTCTGTTCTGTCTCGGCTCGGCGCAAGCGGCCGAACTGCCGCTGACCGGCACGACCAAGATCGAGCATGAATTTGCGCCGAAGCTTCAGCTCGATCCGGCGCAGGAGCTGGTGTTGTCCGGCGTCAACCCGGCCAACGGCCCGGTGCATCTGACGCTGCGCGCCGATGACGGCAAATCCGCCTCCTATGACAGCCGGCTCAATGAAGACCATGTCGTGCCACCCGGCCCGTTCGTGCTGCGGTCGGCCCTGTCGGGCTGGAAGACGCCGTCCGGCCGCCCGCTCGATCTGGGCGACATCCGCCGCATCATCCTGTTTACTGCCGATGGCGAGGCGCCGTTGACCGTGACCGCGGCCCAGGCCGGCGCGCCCGGCGCCGCAGCATCGGTCGCACCGATCCCAACGTCGGTGCCGCTGGCCGATCTGCCGGAACGGATGGTGCTACCGCTCGGCGGCACGACCAGGGTTGACCATGAATTCTCCCCGCCCCTGCACCTCGATCGCCGACAGGAAATCAGCATCACCGGCGAAAACCCCGGCAGCGATCCGGTCAATTTCATCATCCGGGTCGATGACGGGCAGTCGCGCGATTACGCCGGCCGCCTGAATGAGGAGCGGGTCGTGCCACCCGGCAAATTCCATATCCGCCTGTCGCCCGGCCAGTGGAAGACGCCGTCCGGCCGAATGATCGATCTGGCCGATATCCGGCAGATCATCCTGTTCACCGGCGGCGGCCGCCTGTCGATCGCCTCGGTCGCGGCCGAACGCAGCTTTGCCTTGCCGGCCGGCGCCCAGGGCTGGAAGCTCGGCCCGGCCGGGAGTGCGGTCTTTCCGGGATTCGAACCGGTGCTGCCGGGCGACCCAAGGCTCGCGGGACGCGACCCGCGGGCGATCGTCCGGCCGTCGGGCGACGGGCTGATCGGCTCCGGTATCCGCGGGGTCGAGCGGTTCCAGGTGCCGCTGGCCAACGGGCAATGGAGTGTCGCACTCTGGACCGAGGATGTCGGCGAGTGGGAATATCTGCCGCATGAGTTGGACCGGCAGATCCGAGTGAACGGGCATCTGGCGTCGTCGATCCATCTGTCGCCCGACCAATGGGTGCGCCGGGTCTATCTGGCCGGGCGCGATGCCGAGGCGCTGGCCGATGGCGACCCGTGGGCCGTGTTCGGCCGCCGCCGGGGCGGCTTGGTCGTGATCGATGTCGAGGTGACGGATGGCTTGCTGACCATCGAGCAGCAGGATGACGGCTCGTCGAATTTTCTCTCGGCCGTGCTGGTCGAACCGCAGGGCCACACCGCGTTCCAGGCGGTGCAGACGGCGCGGCGCGAGCGGTTTCTCGATCGCTGGCCGGTGCTGCCCTATGCCCATCCCGAGCCCTATGTCGGCCCGCTGACGCTGGGTGTGCTGGCCGAGGGTGCCGCACCCAACCCAGCCTGGCGTCCCGGTGCCGCGCCGCCACCGGCCGTCGCCGCGCGCGGCGGGATCGCCGCGATTGACGTCATGGCGCTCTCGGGCGATGATGCGAAGGCGGTCATTGTCACCGTGACGCCACCCAGCCTCAATGGAAAGAAGCTCGCACCGGACGTGCGCTGGGGCCAATGGAGCTTTCGGCCGCGTGGTGCCGCCTCCTCGGCGCTGGTCGTCGATGCCGACCGGCTGCGTGCCGATCTGCCCGCTTTGACTCTGCGGCGCGCGTTGCCCCGGCGGCTCAATCTGCTGTTCACGATACCGGACAGTGCGGCACCCGGCCTTTATCGCGGCGAAATCGCGATCGAGGCGGGCGGACAGAAAGCGTCGCAGGAGATCGCCTTGGAGATTCTGCCGGCGGATCTCCCGCCGCCCGACCGACCGATCGGCCTCTATCTGTCCGACCCGCCCTGGTATGATTGGTTCAAGATTGATGACGCCGAACGCGACCGGGCAATGGGCTGCGATCTGTCGTTTCTCTCCCGCCTCGGGCTGACCGGTCTGGCGCCGGATTTCGTGACGCCGACCGCCGATCATCTGGCGCGCTTCGCCGATCAGTTGGCCATGCTGCGCGATGGCGGCTTCACTTTGCCGATCCTGGCCTATCAGCCGGTCAAGCAATTGATCGAGAAGGGCGGTATCGACGGCATTACCGAGCCGCTGGCGCAGCTCGATCAGCTTTTGGCGAAACGCGGGTTGGAGGCGCCGGTCTGGAGCATCGCCGACGAGCCGGGCAATCCCGGCTCGATGCCCGACGATCTCGCCCGGATTCGCCGCAATCTACAACTTGCGATGCCGCATGCCAAGATCGCCGGGCATTTGAACAGCGGGCGGGACCGCGCCTTGTTGCCCTTGTTCGATGTGCCGCTGCTCAATAACGGCTTCGGCATCGACGCCGCGGAAATCCGCGACCTGCGCGCCAAGGGCAGCCATCCCTGGCTCTACAACATGCCCGATCCAGAACTGGCCGCCGGATTTTTCCTGTGGCGTTCGGGCGCCGAGGGCTACATCCAATGGCACGGCCGCCTGCCGACAGCGGACCCGTTCGATCCGACCGACGGGCGCGAGGCCGATGTCATGCTCCTGCC